>JAKSKK010000022.1 GCA_024401745.1 Bacteroidales bacterium | reverse complement strand
GCTGCAGGCATAGTAGGGCCGCAGGAGGGCAGCAAGCCCCGCCAGGTGCTCATAGGGGACCTCGACAGTCTGGAAGCTATCCTTGAAACATACGGAAGATGAATAAGTCAGTTATTCTCTGCATTCTTGCATTCCTCTGCCTCTCAGCAGGGGCACAGGACCTTGACGCGATACGCAGGAAACTTGATGTTTCAAGAGTACGCGTGAACTACAGCTTCGTGATGCAGAAAGTGCATTGCAACGGAACCATCACAGTGCAGATACCTTGCTTCAAGGCAAGCGGAAATGGCATTGACGTGTATTCCGACGGTGTCACCCGCTGGACAGTCGATCCCGAGAGCAAGGAAGTTTACATCGAGAACGCAGAGGGTCCCGACGATTACGTCAAGTATCTTCTTGACATCGAGGACCTCAAGCTGTCAGATCTGGTGAGCACGCCGATTTCCGACGACCTCTCCATGTTCGTGTTCGATGTTTCAAGACTTGACAGCTCCTGGGTCGTCACCGACCTGAGATAGTCAGAACTTTTCAGAATACCAGATATTGTCTGAGCAGATGAGGCACGCTTCGATTCCGGGGTGTGCCTCGATGTATCTGCGAGCCTCGTCGAATCCTATCACCATGAAATAGGTCGCCAGGGCGTCGGCCTCGGTGGCGGTAGGGGCCACAACTGTGACGCTCAGGAGATTGTGGTCGACGGGGTAGCCGGTCCTCGGGTCGATGGTGTGGGCATACTTCCTGCCGTCCTTGACGTAGAACTTGCGGTAGTTGCCGGATGTCACCACGCCGTGCGCACCGCCGTCAGACTCCCATATTCCGCTGAGGCTGGCGCCCGGTGTGTTGTTGCCGTCTACCGGTGTGTCTATGCCTATGCTCCAGCCACGGCCCTTGGGGTTGAGGCCCTCGCAGTAGATCTCTCCTATGTCCACAAGCATGTTCGTGACGCCTATGGAATGAAGGTAGCGCGCTATGACGTCGCAGCTGTATCCCTGGGCTATTGCGTTGAAGTTAAGCTTCTTATGCTCTCTCGTGAGCTCCATTGCCTCTGCTATTCTGGTGGCGTCGGGGAGACTGTCGGTCTTGAATCCGAAGCCCCAGATGTCAAAGAGGGGAGCGGCCCATACGTCAAAGGCGCCGCCAGTGCTTTCATTGAATTTCTCGGAGATTCCGAGTATGTCTGAGAACATCTCGGTGGGTTCTACGTCCTCGCCGGCGTTGTACCTGCTGAGCAGCGAAGACTTGTTGTAGCCCGACAGGGTGGTGTCGATCGTCGTGAGCAGATTCTCTATCTGCCCGGCAATCTTTTTCTGAGGCACTCCGGTGCCGGCGATGTCGGCCTTCACGGTGTAGGTGCCGCCCTGGGCATAGCCGCTGATGACTACATATCTGCCTCTGGTGCATGCGCACAGAAGCAAGGTGCAGAATATGATTGAAATTATGCTGAATCTGGACATTAACGGCAAAGTATTTGCACAAAGGTAGCTGAATTTTCGTGCAAATTGTGCATATTTGTAAGTTGTAATGAAGTTTATGATGAATTTTAGGAGATATATGCCCCTTATGGTCCTTGCGCTGGCATCTCTTGCCATCGCGGGCTGTAAGGATGATGAAGAAACTACGAAGGATTATCTTGAAGGCATCATCGAGCTTGAGATGCCCAGATATGTGGGGCAGGGCTTCGAGAAGCAGTTCAAGATCGACACCCTCGCCACCATCAAGGCACCCGATGGTTCCGGTGTCGGTTATTATTTCCGCAATCCCGTTACCAGCAAGAGCGATACAGTTATGCTGAACAATGGTGTCTATGCCCCGGGCTATCCTGATGGCGTCTACACTTTCAGCGTTGGTGACGAGGTCGGTGACGGCTACCTCACTCTCATAGCCTTCAGCACTTCCGATTACTACACTACATCCGGCAAGGCCGACTATACAGTTGTGAATCCCGCCATGGACGGCACAGGCTCCCTCACAGGCTTCGACCGTACTGAGGAGGAGACCCAGTTCACCGATGCCCGCGACGGCAGAAAATACTGGATCAAGGATTTTGACGGTACTCAGTGGATGACACAGAATCTTGGATGGAGAGGCGTAGGCGCTCCCTTCTACAACTCGGAAGTCATGGCCAACGTGCTTGGCCAGTACTATACCTGGGAAGATGCCCAGAGCGCGTGTCCTGAAGGATGGCGCCTGCCTTCCGACGAAGACGTCAAGGCTCTGGCCACAAGGTTCGGTGCAACGGAAGACGAGAACGGAGGCCTCTGCGGAGTTGCCGGCGCTTTCATGGCCGACCTCTACTTCAACGGTGCTTCTCTCTGGCCCTACTGGCCTAACATAACCATCACCAACGAGTCTTCGATGTACATGATCCCTACCGGCTATGCTGTGGTTGGCGATGGCAGGTACGAGTTCAGCAAGATGGAGTCCTACTCTCTGTTCTGGACTTCAAGCGAGAAGAACGGCAGGGGAGTATACCGCTACCTCTACGAGGATCAGGATGTGCTGATGGAGGGACTCGGCAGCAAGGACAGCTTTGCCGCACCTGTGCGCTGCATCAAATAGAAGCTATAGTCTTCAGACAGAATATCAGGGCCTGGGCGAGTGCATCGACCAGGCCTTTGAGCATCTCCGGGCACCATCCCAGCGCACTCAGCGATATAGATGCCACTGAACATGCCATCAGCGCCTCGGTCAGCGGCAAGGCGACGAGGTTCGTGAGCAGGAAGTACTTCGGGAAGCTGTGGAAGGTCATCCACACAAGCGGGGCCGTGAAGACCTGGCAGGATATGGTCAGTGCAATCGAGCACCATATCCTGCGCAGCGGGTCGAAGCGGAATCCTTCCGGATACCAGGCCTCGAGGGGTGGATATATGAGGAATATACCCAGCATCGCGAGGTATGACAGCTGGAATCCGACTGAGCTTATCACCGATGGCGAGATGCACAGCTGTATGAGCAGAGCCGTGCACAGGACGGCCAGCGGGTCCCTTCTCCTGTGCGGCAGCAGGCGTGAAATCTCGTTCATTGTGATGAAGAGGAAGGCTCTGACTATCGATGGTCCGGCGCCTGTCATAACGGTGTAGAATCCGCATGCCGTCACCGATACCACAGCCCTTGCCACTCCGGCAGCCCTGCCGTTCCCGAAGATGCGCAGCAGCAGTGCGATGCAGGCGTAGATTATGCCGAGATGCAGCCCGCTCAATGCCAGTATGTGCGATGCCCCTGCGGCTCTGAAAGCAGCCACGGTGGCCTGGTCGAGCGCCTTCCTATTCCCGGTGAGCAGAGCTTTCAGCAGCGCCGCCGTCCCGGGTTTCCTGAAACCGGCCGCATCTATTGCCGCAGTGAGGTGTTCCAGGCCCCTGAGTGCCGCCTCGGGCTGCCTTGCCGCCGGTGAACCGCAGATGTGGTCGTTGATCCAGCAGAATGCCCCCAGCGCGAAGAACAGTGCGTACACGGCGGCCTGCTGCCGCCCGTTCCTCGCCGCCAGGCACAGCAGCGCCACTGCCGCGATGCAGCAGATTGACGACACTATGTAGAGCCCTTGGGAAAAGCCTTCGGATACGGCGGCGGCCGCCACTCCGAGGGTGAATGGGACAGAAAGCGCAACAATATCCTTCCGCACGAACATATAGTTCTTCCGTTTAAGCTGGTTTAATTGCGAATATAGCTTTTTAATCGTAATTTTGTGGACTTTTTTGAACAAATAGAGATATGATAATTCTGGTAATCAATTGCGGAAGTTCTTCTATCAAGTATCAGCTGTTCGATATGAAGAACGATGACGAGTACAGTGTACTTGCAAAGGGTATCCTTGAGAAGATCGGTCTTCCCGACACAAAGCTTAAGCACAAGCCTACCGGCAAGGAAGGCTTCTCCCGCATAAGCCCCATCGCCGACCACAAGCTCGGCATGCAGGTAGTGATGGAGACTCTCATCGACCCCGTATACGGCGTCCTCAAGAGCTTCGACGATATCCAGGCTGTCGGCCACCGCATCGTGCAGGGCGCAGACTTCTTCGACAAGTCAGTCCTCGTCGACGATGATGTTCTTGAGAAGATCGGCATCTGCTGCGATTTCGCACCTCTTCACAACCCCGCCCATCTTCTTGGTATCGCCGCCGTCAAGGAAGTGCTTCCCAAGGTTCCCCAGATAGTTACCTTCGATACCGCATTCCATCAGACCATGGAGCCCAAGGCATACATGTATGCCCTGCCTTACGAGTACTATGAGAAGTACCACGTACGCCGCTATGGCGCTCACGGAACATCCCATCTCTTCGTAAGCCAGAAGGGTGCCCAGTTCGCCGGAATCGACATAAACAATTCACGCATCATCACCTGCCATATCGGCAACGGTTCTTCAGTGACCGCAGTCAAGAACGGCAAGTGCGTCGACACCTCGATGGGATTCACCCCTCTCGAGGGCATGATAATGGGAACCCGCTGCGGAAACATCGACGCCAGCATCCTCCCTTACATCATGAAGAAGGAGAACATGACACCCGACGAGGCAACCGCCATGATGAACAAGAAGTCCGGCTTCATCGGCCTCTCAGGACTCAGCTCAGACTGCCGCGACCTCTGCGACTTCAGGGAGCAGGGCAAGGAGAGGGCAAAGCTCACGCTCGATAAGCTCGTCCTCGACATAACCAAGCTCGTGGGTGGCTACATCGCTGAGATGAACGGCGTAGACCTCATCTGCTTCACTGCCGGCATCGCCGAGAACAACGCATGGCTCCGCCGCGACGTCATGGCCAACTTCGCCTACATGGGAATCAAGATCGACAACGAGGTCAACGACGCCACAAGAGGCATCGACAGGATCATCTCCACACCTGACTCAAGCGTGAAGGTCGCACTTATCCCTACCGACGAGGAGCTCGTCATCGCAAGGGATACCAAGCATATCGCTGAAAGCCTGTAAATCTTAGATAAGACCAGCCTGACGTCCGAATTCGATCACGAGTTCGGACGTTTTTTCTATTCCGAGGATGTCGGAATTGATGCAGATGTCATAGTCTGCGGAATCGCCCCAGTTGCCGAAGGTGAAGAAGTTGTAGTATGCCTCCCTTTCCTTGTCCTGCTTGCGGATGTAGGTCTCGGCCTCTTCTGGAGTCATGCCCTCGCGCTCGGATACCCTGGCTATCCTGGTTTCCATAGAGGCCGTGATGAACACGTCGAGGCAGTCCATGTCCCTGAGCACGTAGTTCGATGCGCGTCCGACGAAGATCGCGGAGCCCTCGCTGGCTATCTTGCGTATGGTCTCGCTCTGGATCTTGAATATCTGGGCATCGTTGAGGCCTTCGTTGACCATGCCATAGCGGTTGGACCCGAAGATGCTGCCTATTCCCCAGAAGCGGCGCTTCTCGTCGCGTCCGCGGAACTGTTCCTCTCCAAGCCCGCTGCTGCTCGCCGCCGCAGTGATGAGCTCGCTGTCGTAAACTGGAATACCGAGGCGCTTGCTCAGTTCTCTCGCCACACCCAGACCCCCGCTGCCGAACTGTCGGCCGATGTTGATGATGATGTGCTTTTCTGCCATGGCTAATTGACGCTGCTGCCCAGGGATGATGCGTCCGCACCATCCTGAAGCTTGTTGAACTTCTTGAATATGTCGATTATGAGAATCGCCGAAACGATGACGTTAAGTGTATCCGAGATGGGGAAGCTGACCCACACACCCGTCTCCTTGAACCAGAGAGGAAGGGTATAGATGAAGGGGAGCAGGAACAGGAGCTGGCGGCTGAGTGAGAGGAAGATGGACTTCTTGACCATTCCAAGGCACTGGAAGAAGTTCGATGACACCATGCCGAATCCTACGAGCGCAAAGCCGCAGTTCATTATCCTGAGGCCCCTTGAGGACAGGTATATGAGGGCCGGATCGTTTGTGAAAAGACTCACGGCAGTGCGGGGTATCAGCTCGGATACCAGGAAGCAGAGCGTGGTGACGAGCAGCTCCCACTTCATGGTGAGCATGAACACTTCCTTGACGCGCTTGTACTGCCTTGCTCCGTAGTTGAAGCCCGCGATGGGCTGCAGACCCTGGTTGAATCCCATGTTGATCATGACGAAGAGCATGGTGAACCGGTTGACTATTCCATATGCTCCGATTGCGAGGTCGCCGCCGTACTTGCGCAGCTGCTGGTTTATGAAGAGGGCCACCAGGCACGCGGCGCAGTTCATCATGAACGGGCCTACGCCAATGGCGAGCGACTGCTTGGCGATTCTCCAGTCAAGCTGGAATGCAGGCCTGGGGAAGTGGAGGAAATGCCTCTTGTCGGCAAGGAACCACAGGGTGTAGATGAGCGCCAGGATCTGGCAGAGGATAGTCGCGAGTGCGGCTCCCTTTATGCCCATGCCGAAGGCGAAGATGAACACGGGGTCGAGGATCGCGTTGGATATCACCGTGAAGAGGGTGATGCCCATTGCCGTGTTGGGGTGACCGGAGGCTCTGATGATGCCGTTGAATCCGTGGAACAGGTGCGAGAACACGTTTCCGGCGAGGATTATCACCATGTAGTCCCTTGCGAACTCGATGGTGTTTTCGCTTGCACCGAAGAAATACAGGATGGGATCGAGGAAGATCAAGGCCACGGCGGTGAACAGCACGCCGATTATCACATTGAGCGTGAGCGTGTTGGCGAGTACCTTGCCGGCATTCTCGTAGTTCTTCTGGCCCAGCAGGATGGATATCATGGTCATGGCGCCCACGCCTACGAGCGTTCCGAGCGCAATGGACAGGTTCATCAGAGGGAAGGTGACCGCGAGGCCTGAGATTGCATACGATCCTACGTCCTTGATATGGCCGATGTAGATGCTGTCGACCATGTTATACAAAGAAGCCGCAGTCTGGGCGATAATGCCCGGGACTGCGTACATCTTAAGTAACTTGCTGATTTTCAGAGTTCCTAACTCTGTGGGTGCTAATCCGGTTTCTGCCATCTCCTTACTGCTCGTCCACTAGTTCAAACTCGAAAATGAGGGGTGAATACCCCGGAATCTTGTTTCCTGAGCCTGTGGACTCATAACCGTATGCGGAGTAGAAGATTGCGACGCCCTTCTCGTGAGGATGCATCTGGGCAACGGCGAACTTGAATCCGTCTATGATGCTTGATGATCCTGACCCCATGGTGATTTCCTTGTAGTCTGACTTGTAGTTGACGTACGTGGGCTTGTATGAGCGACCTGCGGTGTAGACGCCTGCATCCTTGGCGACCTTCTCGATCGTGGTGTCGAATATCTGACCGTTCAGGAGCTTGCCGGTGTAGTTCAGGTAGATCTTGCTGTCGTCGGTGTACGTGCTGTCAGGGCGGTCGCTAGCCTGCGTCTGGACGTAGTAGAAGCCGTATTTCTTGAAGTTGTCCTCAGTCTTGACGGTGTCGGCGGGATTCACATCGGGATAGTTGGCCTTCATGTAGCGTACCAGCGAGTCCACTTCCCAGACTGTGATGTCGGGTATTGCCTCCACGAGCTCGAGCTCGTATATGGCATCTGTGCCTGATGTGTTCCTGAGATACTCTTCAGCCGAGCCATAGACCTTGGTGCCGGTGAGCCATCCGGGGACGGCTGCCTTCATCTTTCCGCCTTCCTTCATAAGGCCGAGGAGCTCGTCAAGTCCTGTGACGACTACGCCGTAGGCCCTGTTGAGAATCTGGGGACCATAGTAGTCGCCCTTGACGTATGTTCCAAGCTGCTGTGACATCTTTGCGTCGGTCGTGCTTGAGACCTTGCCGTCAAGGCTGCGTAAGGTATAGTTGAGCCGGACGAACAGGTTCTGCTCGGCGGTGCCTGCAGCCTTGCCGCTGCCTTCCTGATTATCGAGAATATATGAGCCGAGTGTAGTCTGCGGTACATCTCCATGGTTGATCTCTACCCACGATTCAAAGTATTTCTTCGCTGCGTCGTTCTTTGTCGTATCGACCGGCTTTGCACATCCGGCGATTATGATTGCCAACGTGGCAATGCTTAAGATCGTCTTTCTCATTCTTTCTTGTCTATTTTGACGGCTGTTCATTCTGCATGAATCGTGCCGTAACCTGTTCTATATATTCTGCGGCCGCATTGGGGGAGCTTATGTCCTCCGGCCAGTAGAGCCTGCCGCCAGCGGCCTGCTCGTGCCCGCCGCCATGGAAGGATTCGCGCGCCAGCCTGTTGGCCGATACGCCACGCTTCGACCTCACTGAAACTCTGAAGAAACCGTCGTCCTCGCGGAGGAAGATGGTCATGCGTATCGTCTTGATTCCCAGCGGAATGTTCACGAAGCCCTCGGTGTCGCCCTCGTGCAGGTCGAAGCGCCTGCGGTCCTCTTCGCGCAGTATCATGTAAGCCACGCCGTCGGCGGTGATGCGCATGTTCTCGGACGTGAGCCAGCCCATCGCGCGGTATCTGTTCTCGCGGTAGCAGTTGAAGATCCTGTCGATCAGGCCGTCCCTGTCGACTCCGGCGGCGAGCAGCGCTGACGCCATCCTGAGCGTGCCGGGGAACACCGAGTTCGCGAAGTTGTTGGTGTCGGTCGTCATGCCGGTCATCAGGGCGGTGGCTGCTGCCATGGGGAGCCTTGAGGCGTCTCCGCCGACCTCGGGCATCATCATGAGGACGTCGTACAGCAGCTCGCTTGCCGACGAGGTGTCGGTGCGGCTGAAGATAAGGTCGAAGCACTCTGCGTCCGGTTTCAGGTGATGGTCGATGAGGACCTTGGGAGCCTTGCATGACCGGAGCGCGTCCTCAAGGAAGTCGGTGCGGCTGAAAGTGTTGAAATCCAGGCAGATGAGAAGGTCGCAGGAGACGATTGCAGCCTCTGCTGCGGGCTTGTCGCATTCGGCTGTCGACACTGCCTCCGAGAGCAGGAACTCGAGCGATTCCGGCAGGGCGGTGGGCAGTATTACCCTGGATTTCGGCCCGAAGCTGGAGCCGATGAAATGCATCAGCGCCGTGCTGCTGCCGGCGGCGTCGCCGTCGGGATGATGGTGAGTCACAATGACTATGCGCCCTGCCTTTTCGAGCATGTCGTGCAGAATCAATGTCTTCTCTGGTGTCAGGCTGTACATCTCCATCTTTTTGTGGTGCAAATTTAGAAAAGAATAATTGCATTTCATAAATGAATTTCATAACTTTGCGTGACTTTGGAAACAAATAAAATCAGATACAATGAACAAGACAGTCAAGACTATCGTTGAAATCGCACTCTTCTTACTCTGCTGCTTTTTGGTTTACCTCATCTATAGCAGCGTAATGGAGCCCGTAAGATTCAACAAGGAGCAGGCTAAGCGTACAGCAGTCGCTGTGCAGCGCCTCAAGGACATCCGTACACTTCAGGTTGCCTACAAGGGTGAGAACGGCAAGTTCACATCTACAATCGACTCCCTCAAGAATTTCTATGAGAACGGCAAGATGACAATCGTTATGCAGGTCGGCTCAGCTGATGACTCACTCTCAGTGGTTCACACCGAGGCAGTCAAGAAAGCCAACAAGAAGATCACTCCTCAGCAGCTCTTCGAAATGTACAAGGCAGGTGACGACAAGCTCGTGTTCTCGATCGAGAGCAAGATCAATGTGAAGGACACCCTCTTCAACAACCGTCCTGACTTCTGCATCGACTCTCTCAAGTACATCCCCTTCTCAGGTGGCGAACTCGTCGAGATGGAGGCTGAGACCAGAACCGTATCAGGTGTTCAGGTTCCTCTGTTCGAGGCACGCATGCCTTTCAAGAAGCTCCTCAAGGGAATGGACGAGCAGCTCCGTATCAACCAGGACTGCGAGCGTCGTGACCAGGGCCGCTACGAGGGCCTTCAGGTCGGCAGCATCACCACTCCTAACAACAACGCAGGTAACTGGGAGTAGTGTTCACGCTTGTCCCTTCCGGTTTCTTCGATCCTGCTGCAGAGCGTGAGACTCTTGCGGAGGTCGCAAACATAGAGGAAGGAACAAAGGTCGCTCACATCGACATACCGCAATATGACGCTGTCCTCATCTACACTGTAGGTGAGGACAGTGGCGTATCTGCACCTGAGATACTGAACGTCCTGCAGGACCTTCCCAAGTGCGGCGAGTACAACAAGATACTCTGCAGCATCGTGGATGACGTCCTGTATGTGGGCATTGCCCAGGGGAAGAGCCTTCTGCTCGCGAACAGCTACAAGGTTCAGAACTTCACCTCGGCCGAGTATTTCATCTTCCTTGCGATGAAGTCGCTTCAGCTCAATCCTGAGGTTTCGACCATCTGCTGGCGCACGCCCCTGGACGCAGACGATGAGATGAGCCTCTACCGATATTTCAAGGCAGTCGAGATACTATGAGGATAATAGGCGGAAGACTCAAGGGCGCTACCATACTCCCTCCCATGGGATACAGCGCAAGACCCACGACGGATTTCGCGCGCGAGGGTCTTTTTAATATACTCAACAACGAGTACGAGTTCGAGGACCTCAAGGTCCTGGATCTTTTCGGAGGCACGGGTGCCATAGCGTATGAGTTCGCATCCCGCGGAGCGGCCAAGGTCTACAGCGTCGACATGAACCGCGATAACGCCAACTTCATCCGCAAGGAGGCTGCGCGTCTTGGACTGAAGAACGTCACCGCCGTGCATGACAACGTGTTCGACTTCCTGCCTATATGCCGTGAGAAGTTCGACATAGTCTTCGCGGACCCTCCGTACGCACTGGAAGGTCTCGAGACCATCCCCGACAAGGTCCTGCAGCAGGGAATCCTGCACCCCGAGTGCTATTTCATACTCGAACACGGGAACGAGCACTCCTTCAAGGACCATCCCCGCTTTTTGAAGGAGCGTTGCTACGGACGAGTGCATTTCAGTTTCTTTATTTCGGAATAATTGCCTAAATTTGCGCCGCAAATTGTAGGCAATAAATTTTTTATAGTATAAAACCTATGTCTGACAAAAAATTCAATGTGAAGTATTGTGTGCTTCTGCCCATCGTGCTCATAGTCACAATCTTCCTCTGGTGCTGCCCCGCATCTTTCTTCGGCAGCCTCGGTGATGTCCTCACCGTAACCCAGCAGCGTACAATCGCAATCTTCGCATTCGCTGCCCTCATGTGGATCTTCGAGATCGTTCCCAACTGGGTAACCTCCCTGATGGTCATCGTGATCTCCCTCCTCACAATCTCAAACAAGAGCATCGGATTCCTCATGAACACCGGCGACGACAGCGCTTTCGTTCCCATGAAGGAGATCATGCGTTCATTCGCTGACCCTGTTGTCATGCTCTTCCTCGGCGGTTTCGTACTCGCTATCACAGCATCGAAGTATGGCATGGACGTCACCATGGCACGCATCCTTCTCAAGCCCTTCGGCAAGAAACCCAAGGTCGTGCTCCTCGGTGTCCTCGCAGTCATCGCCATCTTCTCTATGTTCATGAGCAACACTGCAACCGCTGCAATGTTCCTCGCATTCCTCGCTCCCGTGTTCGCATCCCTTCCTGATACGGATGCAAAGGGCAAGGTCGGAATCGCTCTCGCAATTCCTATCGCAGCAAACATCGGTGGTATCGGAACCCCTATCGGAACCCCTCCCAACGCTACCGCAGTAGGTAACCTCGAGTCTCTCGCAGGCATCACCATCGGCTTCGGCGACTGGGCAATGCGCATGATTCCTTTCGTGATTGTCATGATTCTCCTCGCATGGGTTCTCCTTTGCGTGCTCTATCCCTTCAAGTCTGACGAGATCGTTCTCGAGATCAAGAAGGACGACCACAAGAAGACATACAAGGACTATGTTGCATGGATCACCTTCGGTGCCACCATCCTCCTCTGGATGACCGAGCAGCTCCACGGTATCAGCTCTAACATCGTAGCCCTCATCCCTCTCGCAGTCTACACTGCAACAGGTGTGTTCACAAAGGAAGACATCAAGGACATCAACTGGGACGTTCTCTGGTTGGTAGCCGGTGGATTCGCCCTCGGATACGCACTCTCAGGAACCGGTCTTGCCAAGGCTATGGTTGAGGCTATTCCTTTCGGTTCAATGAACATCATCGTCGTATTCGTTGTGGCTGGTCTTGTATGCTACCTCCTCAGCAACTTCATCAGCAACTCTGCTACTGCAGCTCTCCTCATCCCCATCATGATTGCTATGGGTAACGGACTTCTCCAGAGCGGCAACGCAGACGCATTCAACGCATTCGGCGGCCAGGCAGGTCTTTCAGTGTTCGTTGCAGTCTGCGCATCAGTTGCAATGTGCCTCCCTATCTCAACCCCTCCCAATGCCATCGCAGCATCTACAGGTCTTGTTGAGACCAAGGACATGACCAAGGTCGGCCTCATCGTCGGCATCGTCGGCCTCGTACTCGGATTCTTCTGGGTTACAAAGTTCTTCCCCTTCGCTTAATCGATCATGAAGAAAGCTATCATACTCATGGCATCAGCGCTGCTTCTTGCAAGCAGCGCTTTTGCACAGGAGGCTTCAAAGCCCCAGTTCAAATGGTACGGTTTCATCCGTAACTACTATGCTTTTGATACCCGCGAGAGTTCTGCAGGTACAGAAGACCTCTATTATTACATGCCCAAGGACCAGAACATCGTCGAAGGCAAGGACCTCAACGGCATTCCTTCATTCCGTTACGCAGCCCTTACTTCACGTCTGGGCCTCGACGTCACCGGCTATGAGGTGAACGGCGTCAAGGTGGGTGCCAAGATCGAGACTGACTTCTATTCAGGCGTAAGCGGCGTTACAGGAACTGCAACCCTCCGTCTCCGCCAGGCATACGTCACAATCGCTAAGGGTAACTCTTCATGGAAGATCGGTCAGGCATGGCATCCCATGGCAGCCGACCTCCCCGACATCTTCAGCCTTGAGAGCGGCGCTCCCTTCGGACCTTTCAGCCGTACTCCTCAGGTGACCGGCGACTTCAAGCTCGGCGAGACCGCAAGCCTCACCGCTTCTGCAATCTGGCAGATGCAGTACACTTCCACCGGTCCTGACGGTGCATCAGCAAACTACATCAAGTACTCATGCACCCCTGAGCTCTACATCGGCATCAACTTCAAGGGCGAGAACACTCTTACCCGCCTCGGTGTCGACATGGTCAGCATCAAGCCCCGCAACTACAATGCAGCAAAGACCGCTACGGTCAGCGACCGCATCACCACCTTCAACATCTTCGCATTCGGCCAGCAGAAGGCAGGCGACTTCCTCTTCAAGGAGAAGGTCACCTACGCTAACGACGGCTCACACATGAACCTTGTCGGCGGTTATGGCGTATCAGGCATCAATGCTGACGGTTCCTGGAACTACAGCGCAACCCGCAATCTCTCCGCATGGGCTACCATGGCTTACAAGAAGAGCAAGACCTGGGTTCCTTCAATGCTCGTAGGATACATCAAGGAATTCGGTACAGGTGAGGAGATCGTAGGAGACTTCTGGTGCAAGAACAGCGCAAACTCTGTTGCACAGATGTTCCGTATCCAGCCTGAGATCGTGTACAACCTTGGCAAGCTCGCCTTCGGTCTCGAGTACATGTGCACGGCAGTGCAGTACGGCAAGGCTGACAGCTTCAAACTCGCTACCGAGAATCTCCACTGGGTCGCCAACAACAGAATCCAGATGATGATCAAGTACACATTCTAGAGTACCTGGAACAATAAAAGAAAGAGGGTCGGAAATCCGATCCTCTTTCTTTATGTCGAGAAGACGTGACTCGAACACGCGACCCCTACGTCCCGAACGTAGTGCGCTACCAACTGCGCTACTTCTCGAAAAAAGAAGCCCGCTTAAGCGAGCTTGTTGATGAATGACTGAATGCCGCTCTTAAGATTGGCAGCCTTGTTCTTGTGAATCAGGCCTGACTTGGCGAGCTTGTCGATCATTGAGAACACCTTGGGTGCATTCTTCTCTGCCTCTGCCTTATCAGTTGTGTTGCGGATGTCGCGTATAGCATTACGCGTGGTCTTTGCATAATAACGATTATGCAGTCTGTGCCTTTCGCTCTGGCGATCGGCCTTCTTAGCTGAAGCTGTATTTGCCATTGTTTCTTATTTTTAATATTTTGGTAGTGGGTAGGAGAATCGAACTCCTATTGCAAGAATGAAAATCTTGAGTACTAGCCGTTATACGAACCCACCAAACTCAGCCTTACGCACAATTGTGCAATTAAGGGATTGCAAAGGTAGTAAAAAATCCTGATTGAACAAAATTATTTTTCAGGCTTTTCTTCCGCCCATTCCCATGAGTAAAGAATGGATTCTACCTGGCGCAGATACTGGCGCTTGTCGTATTTTGGAGCATATACGAATGCGTCGAGCACTATGATGTCCCTTCCGTCCTTGCTGAAGAATGAATGTGAGACGAACGGGCCTCCCATGTAGTCGTTCTCTACTTCCCAGTAGCCTCTCATCTCAGCGAACTCGCGTCCCTGGTACTTGGTGTAGTCCACCGTCACGGGGAATCCTTCGGATGTGGTCATCCATGAGTTCTCGCGCATTCCCGGCACGTTCTCCTTGAGGATGGCGTTGCGGTGCTCGAGCAGCGATTCCTTGGTGAAGGGCTCGGCTTCTACGGCAGGGTAGCGGTAAATGAGGATGTCCTGGAGAGTCTCTTTGTCGTATGCGATCCAGGCGAAGTTCTCTCCGAGCTTGCGGAGCTTGTAACCGGTAGGGAAGTGTGCCGAACCTCCGAATACGGGCTTCACGGCATCAGCGATGTACTGCTCCTCGTAACGTATTGAGTTGGCTATCACGCGGTTGCGCTCTGCCTGCTCGAATCCGCTGCGGATAGTGGCACCCTTCTCCTTCAGGAGTTCCTGGCAATCGGCGGCATCTTTTCCGCGAACCTGGATGACGCACTGGGGAGAAGACCATACGTCTGAAGAGTAAAGGACCTGTGAAGAGTCGGTCTGGGGATTGGGGTCGATCACGAGGATGTTGCGGTGAACCTTGAATATGTCGGTAAATCCGCCGGGAGCGATGTTGATGAGTGAATAGAGGGATTCCTGCTGTGCGAGGTAGGGGCAGTCGCAGGCCAGAAGGTCGCGGATGTCGGAGCCGAGAGCGCCTTCCCAGTTCTCCTTGTCGATGACTACGACAATCTCACCGGCCTTGCCGCTGATGCTGGGGAGCATCGGTTTTCCGCTGTTGCAGCCAGCCAGTGCGATTGCGGCTGCAAGGATAAGAAGTATGCGTTTCATATACTAGTGTATTAATCTTCCAATGTCGTTGCCGAAGGCGAGCACCATCAGCATCATTATCAGTGCCAGTCCGATGACCTGCATCACGGCAAGGAACCTGTCGGACGGCTTGTGGCCGGTGAGCATCTCCCAGAGAGTGAACAGGATGTGGCCTCCGTCGAGCCCGGGAATGGGAATCAGGTTCATCACTGCCAGCATTATTGAGAGCAGCGCGAGTATCTGAAGGAACTGGTACCAGTCCCACGCTGAGGGGAACACCTGTCCTATGGCTATGAAGCTTCCTACCGACTTGTAGGCCTCGGTCTTGGGCTGGACGAGCAGCTTGAGGTCAGACAGATAGCCTCCCACAGTGCTCCATGCGAGCTTCCATCCTGCGGGGATGGCCTTCAGGAAGGAGTATTCCATCCTTTCGATGTCGGGCATCTCCGGCTGGACTCCTATACGCCCGGCAGTATCGACCTGCACCGGCAGAGCCAGAGTGTCTGCGCCTCTGATGATCCCTGCCACTGCAACCTGCCCGCGCAGGGTGTCGAGCATGCTGTGGGCCTCCTGCACGAACTGAAGCGGGTTGCCGTCAATGGCCACGACCTTGTCTCCATGGGCGAGATTGGCGTTCCCGCCGTATGACGAGTCGACGACGAACGGTACCGCCAGGTCGAACATCAGAGGAGAGTTCAGCACCTTGCCTATCATCGAGTGGTCGATGTAGAGGTCGAGCGTATCGGTTCCGCGGAGCACTTTTGCGTACTGCACGTCCTTGCGTGCCAGGTCGGCCTGGAGCATGCCGAAGTCGGTGGGCACGTAGCCGTCGAACGCGAGTATGCGGTCGCCGTTGCGGAATCCCATCTCGTACGCCACGTCGTTCACCCAGATGCTGTTGCCTTCATTCGGTATGAATGCGCTGCCCCAGACGTTCATTATCAGGATATAGGCGAGGATGGCGAAGATGAAGTTGTTCAGCACGCCGCCTGCCATGACGAGGAGCCTCTGCCATGCCGGGTGTGTGCGGAATTCCCAGGGCTGGGGATCCTGCTTCATCTGCTCGAGGTCCATGCTCTCGTCGACCATTCCGGATATCTTGCAGTAGCCTCCGAGCGGAAGCCAGCCTATGCCGAACTCGGTCTCGCCCTTCTTGTGCCGCCACAGTGCCTTGCCGCCTATGTCGAAGAAGAGGTAGAACTTCTCGACCCTTATCTTGAAGAGCTTTGCCCACGCGAAATGCCCCAGCTCATGTATGAAGATGAGCAGGGAAAGTGCAAGTATGACTTGCAGAGTCTTAAGCAATGCAACCATTGGCGATAGCGGCAACCTCTCTGTTGGTCTCGAAGATGTCTGACAGTTCGGGTTCTGCTACAAAATTCAGGCCTTTCAGGCAGAATTCGTTGATTTTGGTGATGTCGTAGAATGATATCTGGCCTCCGAGGTATGCGGCAACAGCAACTTCGTTGGCGGCATTGAGTGCGCAGGGAGCGTTTCCGCCTCTCTCCAGAGCTTCGTAGGCCAGCCTCAGGTTGGGGAAGCGCTGCAGGTCCGGAGCCTCGAATGTCATCGAGCCAAGCTGCGCGAAATCAAGCTTCTTGTTGCCGACGGTGAGCCTCTGGGGGAAGCTGAGAGCAAAGCCGATGGGCTCTCTCATGTCGGGGCAGCCGAGCTGGGCTATGATGGCGCCGTCGACGAACTCCACCATCGAGTGGATCATCGATTCGGGGTGCACGACCACGTTGATCCTTGACGGCTCGACGTCGAAGAGCCATTTGGCCTCCATCACCTCGAAGCCCTTGTTCATCATTGTGGCAGAGTCGATAGTGACCTTTGCGCCCATGTCCCAGTTAGGGT
This sequence comes from Bacteroidales bacterium, assembly GCA_024401745.1. GTDB lineage: Bacteria > Bacteroidota > Bacteroidia > Bacteroidales > UBA932 > Cryptobacteroides. The sequence continues at coordinate 16,521 of JAKSKK010000022.1, read as the reverse complement.
GCTTCAGGGCCTGCATGGCGGTGGCTGCCGCTATCTTCTCCCTGGGCCAGGTGCGGAACGGACCGCCGGAAGCCGTGAGGTGTATCTTCTCGACTTCGTTGCCCTGGGCGGCAAGAAGGCACTGGAATATTGCCGAGTGCTCGGAATCCACGGGAAGGATGACTGCGTTGTGCTCGCGCATGGTCCTGGTGACGATGTTGCCGGCCGCAACGAGGGTCTCCTTGTTGGCAAGGGCTACTATCTTTCCGGCCTCCAGCGCGGCGAGGGTGGGACGCAGGCCGCTGAAGCCTACCATGGCTCCCACGACTATGTCGACCTCCTGGGCCTTGACAAGCTCACAAAGACTGTCGACGCCTGCCCAGACCTTGCAGTCTGTCTCCTTCAGGGCGTCCTTGACGGTATCGTAGCGTGACTCGTCGCAGATCACGACATTGTTTGCGTCGAATTCCTTTGCCTGCTCCACGAGCAGGGCTGTGCTGCTCCTGGCTGAGACCAGCTCCACTTCGAAAAGGTCCCTGTGCTGTCTTATAACGTCAAGCGTCTGGGTGCCGATGGATCCTGTGGAACCCAGAATTGCAATCTTTCTCTTCCTTGCTGCCATTATCTAGAAACTGATGTAATCTGTGGGGTTGACCGGGGTGCCGTTGTACCAGAGCTCGAAATGGAGATGGTCGCCGGCAGTGAGCGATGCCGAATTGCCGACAAGGGCTATGGGCGTGCCTGCCTTGACCTTGTCGCCGACCTTCTTCAGCAGCTTCACGTTGTGGGTGTAGATGCTGACTATGTTGCCCTCATGCTGGAGTGCTATGGTGTGCCCTGAGGCGTCGGTGTAGACTGAATAGATGACGGTTCCGTCAAGCGTTGCGCATACGACTGAATTGGCCGGTGCCGTAATGTCGACGTAAGGGTGCATCGCTATGTCGAACCCGTTGGAAATCACGCCTTTGAGAGGGCAGAAGAAGTGCCTTCCCTCAAGCGGGAGCTTCTTCTCTGCACTGCTGCCGCTGATTCCTGCCTGCTCTTCGGTGAGGACCGTGGCCTTGAGGAGCGAGTCCTGCCTGGCGAGCTCCTCTGCCGACTTGCGCTCGAGGTAGCCGGCGGCTCCGCCCTGTATGAGGCTGTCGGCGCTCAGGGTCTCCTCTCCGGAGAGTATGCGGCTGAGGTTCTTGGCGTAGAGCTCCCAGCGTGTGATGCTGCTCTCGAGAGAATCTATCTTGATGGCATTGGCCACTGCGACACGCTTCGAGTGGGCGTCGGGGTAGCCGGGTATGGTGGTGCGGAGCGGCGTGAACGCGATGATGGCGTAGAAGAAGAATATCAGCACCACAACTGCGATGATGGCCCATATCGTGAGGCTCATCTTGCTGAAGCGTATGGACTTCAGGGTATTGCTGGTGTCGTCCTCCATGAAGGAGAGACGGTACGTCTTTCTCTCGCCTGCACTTTTTTTACCCATACTTTTTGACTAAATTTGCAAGTTAACATGAACAGGACCATCGGCATAGATTACGGAAGAGCAAGAGTGGGTCTCGCTGTAAGCGACCCTCTTGGGATCTTTGCATCTCCGCTCGAAACGGTCCGTTCTGCAAATATAATAGAATATCTGCAGAATTATGTCGCTAAAGGGGAGACAATAGTGCGCTTTGTGCTTGGTTATCCGCTCAATCTGAACGGTGCCCATGCCGAGGCTGCAGCCGACGTCGACAAGTTCATCCCCCAGCTCCAGAAGGCATTCCCTGACATCCCCATTGCACTCGAGGACGAGCGTTTCACCTCGGTGCTGGCTCACCGTGCCATGATAGACGGCGGCATGAAGAAGAGCGACCGCAGGGACAAGAACAATGTGGACAAGATATCTGCGGCAATAATCCTGCAGTCTTATCTCGACAGAAACAAGTAGTATGATCCAGCCAATTTACCTTTACGGTTCCGAGGTTCTCCGCGCCGATGCGTCAGAGGCCGACCTTTCACAGAAGGAGGAACTGACTTCACTCATCACTGATCTTTGGGACACCCTCGCCAAGGCGGATGGATGTGGCCTTGCCGCTCCTCAGATAGGAGTCAGCAAGCGCGTGCTCGTAGTCGACGGCGACATCATGTCCGATGTATATGACTACCTTGCCGGCTTTAAGCGCGTGATGATAAATCCCGTGATAGTCGAGAGCTCCGAGAAGGAGTGCGAGTACAACGAGGGCTGCCTCAGCGTGCCCGGCATCTATGCCGACGTGCGCCGCCCGGAGAGCATCACCGTGGAATATTATAACGAGAAGTTCGAGAAGGTCACCGAGAAGCTCGACAAGTTCGCATGCAGGATGGTGCAGCATGAGATGAGCCATCTCGACGGCGTGCTGTTCACCGACCTCGTGGCTCCCATACGCCGCAAGATGATCGCCAAGAAGCTCGCCAACATCGCACACGGAAAGGTTGGTACAAGGTATAACGCTAAAATCAAATAGGCATGGGAGCATTCCACGCATACGACATACGTGGCATCTATGGAAAGGACTTCGATGCCACAATCGCCTACAAGGTAGGTTTCTTCATTCCTGAACTCCTTGGAGCCTCCAAGGTCCTGGTGGGGCATGACTGCCGTGTCTCCTCTCCTGAAATACACGCTGCCGTGATGAAGGGTGTGAGCGATGCCGGCGCAGATGTCTACGACCTGGGCTTGACATCCACTCCCATGGTATACTTCGCCACGGCCAACTACGGGTTCGAGGCATCGGTCCAGATCACGGCCAGCCACAATCCTGCCGAGTATAACGGCATGAAGGTCAGCCGTCACGACGCCCTGCCCGTAGGCCTGGATTCCGGACTCGGCCAGATCAAGGAATGGATAGATACAGGGCGCGCCATCGTTCCTGCCGAAGTCCCCGGAAAGATCATTCCCATGGACATCCACGACGACTACATGGCGTTCATGCTCAAGTTCAAGGGCGATTACTCGGACCTCAACATAGCCTTCGACCTTTCCAACGGAATGGCCAACCTCTTTGCTAAGGAAGTGTTCGGTGACGCACCAGCATACATCTTCGACACTCTCGACGGACGTTTTCCCAATCACGAGCCCAATCCTCTGATTCCCAAGAACGTCGAGCCGCTGAAGGCCCTCGTACGCGAGAGGAAGGCCGACGTGGGCGTGATATATGACGGTGACGCCGACCGCGTGATGTTCGTCGACGACCAGGCCCGCTTCGTGGCTCCCGACCTCGTGATAGCCCTCATGGCCCGCTATTTCTGCGACGAGAGAGGCGCACGGAACCCCCGTGTCCTTCAGGAGATACGCTCTTCCAAGTCAGTGGCTGAATCGCTGAGGAAATACGGCGCAGACGTTCATACATGGCGTGTGGGCCGTGCTTATGCCGCTCCCAAGCTCCGCGACATCGACGGCCTATGGGGTGGCGAGCTCGCCGGACATTACTATTTCAAGGATTTCTTCTATTCCGACAGCGGCCTGCTGGCCAGCATGATAGTGCTGCGCATCGTGTCTGCCCTCAAGAAGGAAGGCAGGACCCTCAGCGGCGTGCTCGACGAGATGACGGGATACAGGAACTCGGGAGAGATCAACTTCCGCGTGGAGGACAAGGCCGGTGCGATGGACGCAGTCAAGGCTTTCTTCGAGTCGCAGGAGACTCCCGACGCCGTGATGGACTTTGACGGCTATCGTCTGGAGTTCCCCGACTGGTGGTTCAACATCCGCCCTTCCAACACGGAGCCATATCTCCGCTTCATCTGCGAGGCTACCTCGGACGAGCTCCTTGGGAAGCGCATCGCCCAGGCACAGAACATTATAGAAACACAATTCGGAGGAACAAGAGTATGAGAAAGCTCCTCGCATTAGTATTTGCACTGCTTCCGTTCGTGGCAACTGCCCAGGAATCCCCGGAAGCGACTGAGGCTGATTCAGTGGCCGTACAGAAACTTCTTTCAGGATTCCGCTCAAAGATCAACTTCTCTAAGGGTACAGGCATGCCCATCGACACGCTCGACGTGAACGACGACAGGATAATGGTAGTCCTCTGCGACGACAACACCTGGTTCTACATCCGCAACCTGAACACGCTGGCGGCCGATTCCACATTCACTGACCACTGGATCGAGGATGTGCCCAACGCATACGCCGACGTTAACCTCGAGAACCTTCCTTACAGGAACACCATCATACTTGCCGACTCGCTCAGCAAGTGGACCTGCCCTTACTGCACCAAGGTCTTCTCCAAGTTCGGATACAGGCACGGCAGACGCCACATGGGCATCGACCTTCCTTACTCTACCGGCACCCCCGTGAAGGCGGCTTTCGACGGCAAGGTAAGGGCCTCGATGTACTACAAGGGCTACGGCAACCTGATTGTGATCAGGCATGAGAACGGGCTTGAGACTCTGTACGGACATCTTTCCCGCAGGGACGTCAAGACCGGCGACTGGGTCCGCTCAGGAGAGGTCATCGGCCTTGGTGGCTCGACAGGACGCAGCACCGGCCCCCATCTCCATTTCGAGGTGCGCTACAAGGGCTTTGCCTTCGACCCCCAGTGGATCGCCGACTACGAGACCGGCAAGCTCCGCAGCAATGTGTTCGTGCTTCGCCGCTCGTACCTGAGCCCCACCTCACATTATGTGCCCGAGTCGCTTGACGAGGAGGATGACGTATTCGGCGGCGACGAGAAGATAATCGAGGAGGAGAAGAGGATCGCTGCAGAGAAGGCCGCCATGAGGTGGCATGTGGTCAAGAGCGGAGAGACGGTTTCCGCCATCTGCGTTAAGGAGCATGTGTCACAGGCTACGATCAGGAAGCTGAATCCTGGAATGAATCTTGACAGGATCAGCATCGGACAGAAGATCAGAATAAACTAGAATACCAGAACATGAAACACTTAGGACTCATATCGATACTTGCCGTTGCGGTAATGTCCGCGTCATGCGGCATCCTCGCCCAGATCGATGAGGAGAACCTCAAGGAGGCTCAGGGATACGTGGCGAAGGCTCTCGACGAACATGAGCTTGCCATCGAGGTCAACAGGATACTCCCTTCACGCGGACCTGCCATCACCTCCCAGGACGGCTACTACCTCAAGGTCAAGGACGGCAAGGTCAATGCATACCTTCCTTTTTTCGGAACATCCTATTCTGCGCCTATCGGCACCGATGACGTGGGCATCAAGTTCGAGGACTGTCCCATCGTGATCGACGACAGCCAGTCAAAGCCCTCCAAGGGCAAGTATGTCTGGTTCTTCGAGGCCAAGTGCCGTATGGAGAAGGTCTACGTGACCGTGACATTCTGGGACAATGGCAGCGCCGACATCATGTGCCGCCCGATGAACCGTTCTCACATGGGATACTCTGGCAATCTCATAGCCTTCCCTGAGAAGTGATAACAAGCCAGCTGCTGGACATTCCGTCCTATTTCGTGGACGAGAGGAAGCGTCTGCGCGTGTCAGCCTTCATGGAGCTGTCGCAGCAGATAGCCGAGGACAATTCCGAAGCCCTGGGCTTCGGCTACAATGCCCTCATCGCAAGCGGTGACGTGTGGATACTTTCGAGAATGCAGATGCGCTTCCTGCGCATGCCGCGCTTCAAGGACAAGGTGAGGTTCGAGACATGGCATTCCGGCACTGAGGGGCCTCTCTTCATACGCGATTACGAGATGCGTTCGCCGGAAGGGGAGCCTATGGTGCTTTCCAACTCATCCTGGGCCATAATGAATCTTGAAAGCAGGGCAGTGCAGAGGCCAGACCGCTTCGACATACCCAGAGAGTCGCTTGGCCGCCCTTCCTGTCTGGAATCCGCTCCCAGAAAGATCCGCATACCTGCAGACGCCGTCCTGGAGGAAAGGATGAGCCGCGAGGCCAGGTATTCCGACGTCGACTACAACCATCATGTCAACAACGCCCGCTATGTCGTGTGGGCCATGGACTGTCTGGGAGAGGCTGCATATCAGGATTTCACAGAGATCAACGTGAACTTCAACCATGAGCTTGCACCCGGTGCTTCCGTCGAGATTCTCAGGTACAAGGCGGGCAGCACATATTACATCGACGTCCAGGACAATGGCACGCATGCCTTCCTGGCATCGTTCAGAATGGATTGATACCGGTTATGAAGAAGATAGTCTATTTTCACGGATACGGCTCTTCCGGTGCCTCGGGCACGGTGGAGATGCTGAGGAAGATGCTTCCCGAATACGAAGTGCTTGCCCCTGATATTCCCGTCGATCCTGTGGATGCTCTGCCTTTCCTGAAGGAATACTGCGCCGAGCAGCAGCCTGACCTTGTCATAGGAACTTCCATGGGCGGCATGTACGCCCAGCAGATGTTCGGATTCAGGAAGATATGCGTGAATCCTGCCTTCAACATGTCGACGATGTCCAAGGTCCTCAAGACCGGCGTGCACAAGTTCTTCAACGGCCGCAAGGACAATCAGAAAGAGTTCAGGATAACCCGTGAGACCATACAGCACTTCAACATGATGGAGCGGCAGCAGTTCAAGGGCATCACCGATTTCGACAAGGAGAATACCTACGGGCTGTTCGGCATCCATGACAACATGGTGAACACATACGACACATTCAGGAAATATTATCGGAACGCGAAGCGCTTCGACGGGGAACACCGCCTCAACGAGAAGGTCCTCAGGGCCGAAGTCCTGCCGCTGATAAGACAGATACTGGAAACAAACGATTGAACTTCAACAATATGCGTACTATCAGATTCGCACTTGCAGTCTTGTTGACCGCATGCATCCTGCCGTCCTGTCAGGAAATACCTGGACAAGAAGATGACGGCCTTATGACCATGAGGTCAGTTGCCCGTACTACATCATTTCAACGGATATCTTTGGATACGACAAATAAGATAAGATGAGACGTTTCACAGCCTTTATTATTGCCCTTGCTGCCCTTCTCGTGTGCAGTAACGCTTTCTGCGCCGAGAAATCGGTCAATGACAAGAAGATGTACATGATCGTGTCTCCGAACGGTTATGCGCTCAAGAACACGCTTGAGGGAGAAGTCGCTCCACATAAACTCGTGCCTGCAGACAAGTCCAACCGCTATCTGCATCATGCCTTCTATGCAAATGACGGTGCGTGGATGATCTGCTGCCCTGCCAACGGCAAGGCATTCGATACCGACGGATCGCGCAAGGGCGGCATCAGGCTCGGCAGCTGGAACATGGAGATCAACAATTCCAATCAGCTTTTCTACGTCAACTCTCTGGGACACGGATACGTTACCATAGTGCATAGGGAGACAGGTTGCAACGTATGCCTCGACGGTGAGGATGCAGAGGGTACATATATCAGGCTCGGCACCAAGGACGAGGCTCCTACAGTATGGAAGCTCGTCTCAGTCGCATCCAAGATTCCGGAGAACCCCAGGGGCAAGGTCGACTGGGAGAATGAGACAATATTTGCCATCAACAAACTCCCCGGCCATGTGACCATGGTCCCTTATCCTTCCGTTGCAGCGCTCAAGGCGGACAACCAGTATATGCTCAAGCCCTGGACCGACCCGAAGTCTGAGGACTGGATGAGCCTTGACGGCAAGTGGAAGTTCAACTGGGTGAAGCAGCCGTCAGAGCGTCCGGTGGATTTCTACAAGACCAGCTATGACGTGAGCGGCTGGGACGACATCGACGTGCCTTCAAACTGGGAGATGAAGGGTTACGGCACACCTATCTACACCAATGTCACATATCCATTCAACGGCAGTCCCAGCAGGATATTGCCGCTTCCCGGATATACCGCAGAGACTGAGCCCAATCCCGTAGGATCATACCGCAAGGATTTCCAGCTGCCCGCATCATGGTCAGGTAAGTCTGTCTTCCTGCATTTCGACGGAGTGTATAGTGCGTTCCACGTATGGGTTAACGGCAGCATGGTCGGTTACAGCCAGGGCGCAAACAACGACTCCGAGTTCGACATCACGAAGTTCGTGAAGCCCGGAAAGAATACCGTTGCAGTCGAGGTCATAAGATGGAGCGACGGCAGCTTCCTGGAAGATCAGGACATGTTCCGTCTTTCTGGCATACACAAGAATGTATGGCTGTATGCGGCACCTAAGACGAGCATCGATGACATGCTCCTCTCGTCTGAATTCGACGGCGATGACTTCTCGAAGGGCACCCTGAAGGCAAAGGTGACCCTGCGCAATCTTGGCGGCAAGGTCGCAGACCATACCGTGCATGTCGAGATGCTCGACCCCTCAGGCAAGCTTGTCTTCAGCAAGGACGCAGGCAAGGCCAGGGTCGCAAGGAAGAAGACCATTGACGTGGAGTTCTCCGAAGTCGTGGCCAATCCTCAGCTCTGGTCAGCTGAGATTCCCAATCTCTATACAGTCATCGTGAGCCTGAAGGACGCTTCCGGCAAGGATGTTCAGGCAGTGTCCAACCGTTTCGGTTTCAGGAAGATAGAGATAAAGAACAAGCGTGTCTTCGTGAACGGCCGGCAGATCTGGTTCAAGGGCGTGAACCGCCACGAGACCCATCCTACCGAAGGCAAGGCCGTTCCCGTCGAGACCACCATCAGGGACATACTCCTGATGAAGCAGCACAACGTCAACACCGTGAGGACCTGCCACTATCCGCAGAGCCCGAAGGCGTATGCCCTCTATGACTATTACGGTATATATGTCATGGACGAGGCTGACGTCGAGTGCCACGGCAACCACAGGATCTCCGATGATCCGACCTGGGTCGGAGCTTACGTCGACAGGGGAGAGCGCATGGTACGCCGCGACCGCAACCATCCTTCAGTCATCTTCTGGTCTCTCGGCAATGAGAGCGGCGGCGGACGCTGCCTGAAGGCCGAAAGGGATGCCATCAAGGCGCTCGACTCCTCAAGGCCCGTCCACTACGAAGGCTGGTGGGATGTCTCCGACATGGACTCCAACATGTATCCCACCATCGATGCGATGGAGGAAAGGGACCGCAACGGCAGTGACAGACCGTATTTTCTCTGCGAGTATGCTCACTCCATGGGCAACTCTCCCGGCAACATAGGCGAGTATTGGGACAGCATGGAGGCTTCCGAGCGCATGATAGGTGCCTGCGTATGGGACTGGGTTGACCAGGGAATCGTATGCCACGGCGGAAATGCGAGCGAGTTCCTTTACGGCGGTGACTTCGCCGACGTCCCGAACGACAAGGACTTCTGCTGCAACGGCCTCACCACCCCTGACCGTCAGGAAACGGCCAAGCTGCAGGAACTCAAGCGAGTTTACCAGTACATAAAGATAAACGGAGGCACTGACCCTCATTGCGTGGAGGTGCGCAATGCATACGCTTTCATGAACCTGTCTGCATTCAGGATTGTCTGGGAGCTCCTGGCCGACGGCCATACGGTCGAGGTCGGTGAGATGGACAGCCCCGCAGCCGCTCCCGGCCAGAGCGTGAAGGTGAATGTCCCGTTCAATGCGGAGATAGGTCCCGATGCGGAGTATCTCCTGAACGTTGCCTTCAGCCTCAAGGAAAGCACTGACTGGGCCGACGCCGGCTTCGAGATGGCCCGCCAGCAGATAGTGCTCAACTCCGTGGAGCCGGTTCTTGGAGAATATGAGCCCAAGGAGGGTGCCGCAGAGGTCAGGATCGACCCCGAGACCGGTCTTATGGAGGGAATGCACGTTGCCTGGTACCGAATGGTAGGCAATGACTGCTTCACTGACATGACCCCCTACGAGTCATATCCTGTGGCTGATTCTTACTCTGAAAGCTGGAATGACGACATCCGTACCGTAGAGGTGAGCGGGCGCCTCGTCATCAAGGCCAAGGAGCCCGTCATGATGCCGTACAGCTTACAGTATGACATCTATCCGGATGGAACCGTGGATGTCGAGGCCTTCTTCGTGAAGACTTCTCCCATCATACGCAGGATGGGTCTGAGGTTTGACCTTCCCGCTGAGTATACAGACGTGTTCTGGTATGGCCGTGGCCCTCACGAGAACTATGCCGACCGCAAGCGCAGCGCCGACCTGAACATCTGGGATACGAATGTCGATGCCATGAGCGAGGAGCATTATGTTCGTGCCCAGAGCCGTGGCAATCGCGAGGATGTACGCTGGATAACTGTCGCAGACAATGCCGGGAATGGCATCAAGGTATCTGCCGACGGCCACATGGCCTTCAGCGCACTGCACTATACCGACGAGGCGATAGCAACGGTAAAGCATGACTTTGAACTGCCATCGGTCAAGACGAATGGCACCATCCTCTATCTGGATGCTGTGCAGCAGGGCCTTGGTAACAGGACCTGTGGCCCTGAGCCGCTCAAGAAATACATGATTCCTGAAGATGAGCCCGTAAGGCTCAAGTTCAGGATCGAGAAATACTAGAGACTGATGCGGCCTGAGCCGTTGCAGGATGTCGAGATCTTCTTGTAGCTCAGGTTGCCGCGCATGTCTCCGCTGCCTGAAATCTTCAGTTCAGCTTTGTCGCAACTTCCGTTGAGGGTGATGTCACCACTGCCGTTTATCCTGGCATCGATGTCATTCTCAACGGTTGCGTCTATCCTGATGTCACCGCTGCCTGCGAGCTTGATGTCGAGGTCCTTGCACTCTATGCCGTCGGCGCGTACGTCTCCGCTTCCGGCAAGGTCGATCTCAAGGTCGTCCTTGGTGCTGAGGGCGGCGAGGGTGAGGTCACCGCTGCCGGCCAGTCTGTATTCGATGCTGTTCCTTGAGGTGTGACCGGCTACGTCGAAGAAGTCGCCGCTTCCGGCTACGTTGATCTCGTCAGCTGCGGGTGAAAATACCGTGACCTTGAGCACGAGGTTATGGTAGGTGCCGGGCTCCAGCTTGATGGTAAGGGCTTCGTCATTCAGTTCGGTGATGACTTTCTCTACGAACTCTTCCTTGCCCTCTACGAGGACCTTGGATTCGTCTGACTGTATGAAATACACGTTGAAGGGGCCTGCAACATTGATTTCGTCAAATGCTGCCATGGGACGTTCCTGCGAGAAATCGCATCCTTCCTCAGTATATCCCATCACATTGGTGCCGCCGAAGTTGAACATGCAGGATGCAAGCATCATCGCGCTTGCGAGCAGGGCAATTATTCTTTTCATGATTCTTGGTTTTCAATATATGACGCCAAATATAGGAATTTGTTAACAATATTTTTGTATCTTCACATCTGATGAAAAGATTTATCGTCATAGATTCCGTTCTCCTTGGAGGTGCCGCCCTTGCGGCAGGTTCATGCGCCCAGCAGGGCAAGACTCCCGAGCAGAAGCCCAACGTGGTGTTCATCCTCGCCGACGACCTCGGCTGGGGCGACCTCAGCTGCTATGGGCAGACGCACTTCAGCACCCCGAACATCGACAACATGGCAGCGCAGGGCCTGCGCTTCACTCAGGCCTACTCCGGCACCACCGTCAGTGCCCCGTCGCGCTCCTGCCTCGTCACAGGAACCCACAGCGGCCACACTGCGATACGCGGCAACATGGAGCTCGAGCCCGAGGGGCAGTTCCCTCTGCCAGCCGACGCCAGGACCATCTTCCATGACCTGCAGGATGCCGGATATGCGACCGGTGCCTTCGGCAAGTGGGGGCTTGGTTTCGTGGGCTCCACGGGCGACCCGAACAGGATGGGAATCGACCGGTTCTATGGCTTCAACTGCCAGCTCCTCGCACACAGCTACTATGCCGACCATGTGTGGGACAACGAGAAGCGCATCGAACTTGCTGACAACTGCGACGAGGTCCCTTACGGAGAGGGTACCTACATTCCCGACCTGATCCAGAAAGAGGCGCTGGAGTTCATGGAGAAGTCTGCACAGGAGGGGAAACCCTTCTTCATGTGGTACCCGACCACCATTCCTCACGCAGAACTGATAGTGCCCGAAGACGAGATAATACAGGGTCTCAGGGGCCGGTATCCAGAGACTCCGTTCCGTGGCTGCGACCAGGGCATGCAGGGCTTCCGGAAGGGCGGCTACTGCTCGCAGGAATACCCTCACGCAACCTTCGCTGCCATGGTATCAAGGCTTGACATGTACGTGGGGCAGATAGTCGACAAGCTTAAGGAACTAGGAGTGTACGACAACACCATCATCATCTTCGCCTCCGACAACGGCCCGCATCTCGAGGGCGGCGCCGACCCGGATTTCTTCGACTCGAACGGCCCCTGGCGCGGATACAAGCGCGACGTGTATGAGGGCGGCATAAGGGTGCCCTTCATCGTTCAGTGGAACGGGCATGTGGCCAAAGGACGCGAGACCGATTTTATATGCTCGTTCTGGGACCTGATGCCCACCCTGCGTGAGCTCAATGGCCAGACGGTCGGGGAAGACATGGACGGCATAAGCCTTCTTCCCTTGATAGAGGGCAGGCGCGGCCAGAAGGAGCACGAGTTCCTGTATTTCGAGTTCCAGGAGATGGGCGGCAGGCAGGCAGTGCGCCAGGGCCCGTGGAAGCTGGTTCACATGAACATACGGAACGACTCGGAGTGCTACGAGCTCTACAACCTCGACGAGGACCCCTCAGAGACAACTGACGTCATTGAGGCGAATCCCGAAAAGGCCGAGGAGCTCAAGGCCATCATGGCCGAGTCCCATATCCGGAATCCGAATTTCCCCGTATTGAGAGGGGAGTAGAAGCCTATTTCAGCACGAATGTGTTGAATGAAAGAGGCTTGAGCGTCACGCTGTGCTGGGTCTCGCCTATGCTCAGGGTGATGTCGGCTGGCTCCGGGCCTTCGTTTGACGTGATCACGATGATGCTTCCATCGGGATTGGCGAATGCCAGGGCGTTCTCATAGTCCAGATGCAGTTTCCTGGCTCCTTTCTGGACGAAGTGGCTGGCGTGCTTGATCAGGTAATATTCGATCGTGAATTCGTAGCTCCGCTCGGCTTCGTCCACCACGACAAGTGAGTTCTGACGCCATCCCCATCTGCTGAGTCCGTTCTTGATGAGGGAGATGTTCCAATAGTCGTATATCTGCACGCCGTTGCCTAAGTAGTGCTTCATCAGCTCCCAGCTGTGGCAGGCACCTTTCCAGTCGTTGAGGCCATCGCCGCACTCCTGCTCGCTCATGACGTAGGTCAGTTCCGGGTAGCGGCTGTGGGCAATGGGCAATGCGCTCCTGCCGGCCCATTGGAAGGCAAGGCCTTTTATGTATCTGCCCACTTCCGGGTCGGTCATCACAGTGTCGATCGCATCTGCCTTGGCTCTCTCCCAGGTGCCGAAGTACACATCGACGCCGCGCTGGTCCATCTCCTGGCAGAGATGGCGCAGGAACGCAGTCAGACCCTTGGCGGTCCAGCAGCAGCTGGGGAAGTTCTGGTCGGAGTTGGGCTCGTTCTGGGGCATCACCATGCTGATGTCCACGCCCTCTTCCTTATACGCGTCGATGTATCTGCCGAAGTAGCGGGCGTAGGCGTCGAAGTAGCGCTCGTCCTGTATGAACATGTCCTGTCCTTCGTAGCCGCGGCGCTCCTCGGGGAGGTCGTTGACCTCAGCGGGCCGCATGGCGTAGTGCTTGTTGTACTTCATCCAGGAAGGGGGGCACCAGGGCGATGACCATATTTTGAGGGAGGGGTTCCTCTGGAGAGCCTCCTTGACCAGGGGAAGAAGCGTGGTCCTGTCCCTGTCGATGCTGAAATCTTTCAGTTCGAAGTCGCCTTCCGTCTCGTCGAACGAATAGAAGTCGATGCTGAAGTCGTTCGCGCCTATCGGCAGACGGCATATAGTGAAGCCGGCACCCAGGCCGGGCTGGAACATCTCGTCCAGGACCGCCTTCCTGTCTTCCTGCGGCAGAAGGCTCATGGACTGCCATCCAAGTTCGCTGAAGCTTACACCGAATCCCAGCATCTCCTGCTCTGTGGCGGTCGGATCTATCTTTATCACATCTCCGGTACCCGCAGCGCCGCTCTTCCCGTCAATCTGCTGCCAGGGCTCGTCCATAGTCGTGGCTACCCATTCAATGATCTGCGGACCGTTGCCGCATGCTGTCGCAAGGCCCAGAAGGGCTGCCGCTGCCAAAAGCCTGATTGTCTTTTCCATATTGTTTTTCAAGTTTGTCGAATATTCATCAAATATACTGAAAAAATACTTACATTCGGGGTGTCATGGCGAACTTGATCACTTGTGTGAGAATCCTGTGCGGACTGGCTCTGCTGTTTGTCCCGGCGTTTGAGAAATGGTTCTATGTCTTCTATCTGGCAGGAGGCCTGAGCGATGCGCTGGACGGATGGACGGCAAGGAGGCTTGGTGAAGTCTCCGACTTTGGGGCACGTCTGGATACCGTTGCAGATATGGTGTTCTTCGGTGCAGCTCTGATAAAGGTTTTCACCGGCTTCGATTTTCCTTTATGGATAGTGATCTGGGTAATCGGCATCGCTGTCCTGAGGATTCTGAGCATTGTGGCTGGGTTCCTCTCCCGCCATGAGCTGGTATCGGACCATTCTCTGCTGAACAAGATTTCCGGGCTGTTCCTGTTTCTCATTCCGTTGTGCATCGGCCTCTTCCCTTGGTGCGCCGTTGCTGTACTGGTTGCAATCACTTGCTTAATGGCCACAGTCGCATCAGTACAGGAATTATACTTCGTCCTGAAAGACAGCAAGTCCAGATTGGACGTATGATTATTAGTGTGTAACTTTGACTAATCAAGAAAACATGGATACTATGAAGTCAGCTGACAAGAGAGTCGTCGACATTTCCCGATGGGAAAGGAAAGAGCACTATGAATTTTTCGGGAATATGCCAGATCCGTTCTTCGGACTGACAGTGAAAGTCGATTTTACCGATTGCTACAGGAAGGCGAAGGACGATGGAAAATCGTTCTTTCTATATTCGCTGCACGGCATTCTCAAGACACTCAACTCAATTCCTGAATTCCGTTACAGGATAGAAGACGGCAATGTGGTTCAGTACGATTACATCGGCGCCAGCCCGACTATCGCACGTGAGGACGGGTCATTCGGGTTTGCATATTTCAACTGGGATGAGGACCTGGACAGGTTCGTGGATGCCGCAACGGCTGAAATCGCACGTGTGAAGAACGGGTCAGGGCTGAGCATCAACGAAAACGAAGGAAGGAATGACATAATCTATTTCACGTCTATTCCCTGGGTTGATTTTTCCGACATCAAGCATGCCGGCGGGCATCGTACTGGAGACAGTATCCCCGAAGTCGCAGTTGGGAAACTGCACGAAGAGAACGGCAGGATGGTGATGAGCGTCTCGATAGAAGTCAACCATGGCCTTGCCGACGGTAGGCATATAGGATTGTTTGTCGATGATCTCCCAACAGTTTTTCAGCTCCCCTGATGTTCGGAATTTTGAACCTCTGGGTGGATTCAAGAAGGCGGCGAATTTCATTGA
The DNA here is from genome assembly GCA_024401745.1 of Bacteroidales bacterium. GTDB lineage: Bacteria > Bacteroidota > Bacteroidia > Bacteroidales > UBA932 > Cryptobacteroides. The sequence goes on along the minus strand of JAKSKK010000022.1, from coordinate 1,212 downwards.
TAAAGTTTGGCTTGACGCTTTGATGTGAGATTACTATCTTTACGAGATGACTTTACTGAAAAAGATACGTTTGTCACGAAAATTCGGCAAAACCACGTATGTCATATCGGCCATTCTTACGGTAGCGATGTCAGCGCTTGTGGTTTCAGAACCGTCGGCAGTGGACATCTGCATTTTGTTCAAATTATTCAGTATTCCTGTTATATGGTATTTGAGCTCTAATCTGACAAAAGGTCTTGGAGTGTATTTCTACCTTAATCTCGGCATAAGCAGAAAGGAATACTGGCTTATCCCCTTCGTCGTCGAGTTCGCGGCTTTCGTTGTACTGATGGTCATTTCAAGCATGATAGGCTATGCAATCGGATAAGGAGAATATATTGCTTGTAGACAGCGTCCATCTGAAGTTCGGACAGAATCAGGTTCTGCAGAGTGCCTATCTGACTGCCAGGACCGGGCGCGTCACTGGAGTGCTTGGAAGGAACGGAACTGGCAAGTCCTGTCTGTTCAAATGTATCATGGGAGGCATCAAACCACAGAATATGTTCATCCGTTTCAATGACGAGCTTGATACAGACTATGGTCATATTGGCAATAGAGTGAAATATCTGCCTCAAAATCTGTTTATGCCGAACCGTATGACGCTGGATGAAGCGTTTTCTCTATATGGGGTGGATTATGACGGATTGGTGACATTCGATACGAAGTTCCATACATATCAGCACAAGACCTTCAAAGAATTATCTGGCGGAGAGGCAAGAATTGCCGAGATGTATATTATCCTGATGGCTGACGCTGAATTCTGCATTCTGGACGAGCCGTTCTCGAACATATCCCCAAACTGTGTGGAGAAGATGAAGGCTCTGATTCAGGAGCAGAAAAAGAGCAAGGGAATAATCGTATCTGATCATCTATATGAGGACATCCTCGATGTAACTGATGACATATTCCTGCTGAGAGATGGATACACGTTCCCAATCAAGAGCCGAGAAGACCTGATACAGAACGGGTACATTCTTCGTTGATAATCCAATATTCTGCTTGAAGGAAGCATAAAAGAAAAAGGCTTCACCAATTTCTTGATGAAGCCTTGCTCCCCTAATGTTCGAAATATTGAACCTCTAGTCGGGGTTCAAGGAAGTTGTCAAATTCATTGATAAAATCGAGTTCGGCTTGATGGGCTGATAGGAAATCATTATCTTTACGAGACTAAGT
>JAKSKK010000021.1 GCA_024401745.1 Bacteroidales bacterium | reverse complement strand
TTGCAGCCTCCGAAGCACCCGCGGTGGGTGATGATGCTGTCCTTGATCATGTCGTACGCCGGGATGCGCTTACCCTTGTAGCGGGGGTGGGGGAGCTTGGTGAACGGCAGGTCCCAGTAGCTGTCCATCTCCTCCTGGGTGGATGGGGCGTATGGCGGATTGATCTGGACGTAACCGTCTGCCACCGGTTCGATTATGGTGGACGGGTTCAGCAGGTTGGCGTGGGTCTCTATCTCATGGAAGTTCTCGGCGAATGCCTTCTTCGATGCCTTGCATTCCTCGAAGGAGTGAAGCAGCAGCCTGCCTTCGCCTGGCCTGGGCTCGCCGCTGCGCAGGAACGCGATCTGGGGCAGTGCCTCCAGCTGGCGGCGGTTCCACCCTTTCTCTATGCCGCGGGTGAGCTCCAGCATCGGCTTCTCACCCATGCCGTAGCACAGCCAGTCGGCGCCGCTCTCGACGAGAACCGACGGCTTGAGCGCATCCTGCCAATAGTCGTAGTGGGTGAGTCGGCGCAGCGAGGCCTCGACTCCACCTATGACCACCGGCACGTCAGGCCATAGCTGCTTGAGTATCTTTGTGTAGACCGTTACGGCGTAGTCGGGGCGGGCGCCTGCCTTTCCTTCAGGAGTGTAGGCGTCGTCGTGGCGCAGACGCTTCGCGGCGGTGTAATGGTTGACCATGGAATCCATCGCTCCGGAATTGACTGCGAAATACAGCCTCGGGGCTCCGAGCTTACGGAAGTCGCGCAGGTCGTCCCTCCAGTTGGGCTGGGGGACAACTGCCACACGGTATCCGTTCTTCTGCAGCCAGCGGCTGATGCATGCGGTTCCGAAACTGGGATGGTCAACGAACGCGTCGCCTGTGAAGAATATCACATCGATGTAGTCCCATCCTAATTTCTGTACTTCCTTCGCGGAGGTAGGAAACATATAATCTTCCATATTTTGCAAAATTACGAAATTTGGCTTATAATTGCATCCCAAAGGATGCGCGTATGATAAAGGATAACAAAAAACGTCACGTAGTGAGCTACGAGAAGCTTTCAGAGGAAGTTCTTGCTGCCTTCAATGAGAAATACCCCGGAGGTCTTCAGACCTGCATCGATGACGTTCAGAAGTATCCCAAGCCCGACGGCACATCATTCTACGCCGTCACTCTCGAACTCCCTCAGGACATCTACCTTGTGAAGGTACAGATGCAGGTTGATGATGCCGAGGATATAAAGCGCTGGCTGGAAAGCGAGGAAGTTGCTGAGACAGAGCAGGTAGCTGGAACAAGCGGCTCATCAGACGGCGACTCCGACACCCTTCCTGACGATAATATTTCCGACTTCGGTTCCGACGACGATTCTTCAGAAGCATAATCTTGAAACTTGGCATAAAGCATATTTCGGAGCGTAAGAAACTCCTTTTGCTGAGCCTTGTTGTCGGACTTGGCTCCGGCTTCGCAGCTGTTGTTCTCACCTGGCTCATACATGCCATCAAGGCCTTTATCAACGACGGCTTTGCGGCTCAGCCATATAACTGGCAGTTCCTCATCTTCCCTGGAATAGGAATGTTCCTTTCCCTTGTCCTTCTGCATTTCGTCATCAAGGACGATATCGGGCATGGAGTCACCAAGGTGCTGCTGGCCGTTTCGAGGAACGAGTCCCGAATCAAGCCTCACAACATGTGGTCCTCTGTGGTGACCAGTGCCGTGACCATCGGATTCGGTGGTTCGGTGGGAGCCGAGGCCCCTATCGTCTATACAGGTGCCGCCATCGGATCCAACCTTGGAAAGCAGTTCAACCTTTCATACCACAGCGTCACCATCCTGCTCGGCTGCGGTGCGGCCGGTGCGGTGGCCGGAATCTTCAAGGCCCCTCTGGCGGGAGTGCTTTTCACTATAGAGATTCTTCTGTTCAACGTATCGATGAGCTCGATGCTGCCGCTGCTGATATCTACCATATCGGCCACGGTGGTGTCGTACATATTCCTAGGGCAGACTCCTGTGTTCGCATGCACGCTCACACCCTTCGAGATGGTGAACCTGCCGTTCTACATCGTCCTTGGTGTAGTCGCAGGCTTCGGTGCCCTGTATTTCACGAACGGCACCCTTAAGCTCGAGGACAGGCTCTCGAAGTTCAGCAACCGCTACCTCAAGTGCGTTCTCTGCGCTCTTGGCCTGGGACTTCTGATCTTCCTTTTCCCGCCTCTGTACGGCGAGGGCTACGATTCCCTCGGCGCCTTGCTCAACGGTCAGGAAATCACCATCGAAGGCCATACCTTCCTGTCTCGCATGATGGACTCGCCCTGGGGTGTGCCGGTATTCTTTGCGCTGATATTCTTTGCCAAGGTGATAGCCATGACGCTCACCAATGCCGGCGGTGGAGTCGGAGGTACCTTCGGTCCTACTCTATTCGCGGGAGCCATACTTGGCTTCGTGGTGGCCAGGACGATGAACCTCACGCTGGCCAACACCGGCTTCTCTGTCCCTGAGCAGAACTTCGTGCTTGTGGGCATGGCCGCGATGATGGCTGCCGTCATGCAGGCGCCCATGACCGCGATCTTCCTTATCGCCGAGATATCAGGCGGTTACGGGCTGTTCATCCCGCTCATTCTCTCCGCCACCGTTGCGTATGGCACGGTGAGGATCTTCGACCACTATTCCATCTACACCAAGCGTATTGCCCAGACAGGAGAGCTGCTGACGCACGACAACGACCAGTCAGTGCTGACCCTGCTGCAGACCAAGGACCTTATTCGCGACAAGTATCCCAGGATGAGGCTCGACGACACGCTGGACGATGTCGTGAAGACCATCTCCCGCAGTGGTGCAGCCGTGTTTGCCGTCGTCGACGAGGATGGCCACTATCAGGGCATGCTCGACATCGGCAACATACGCAAGCTCATCTTCCGTACCGACCTCTACAAGAAGCTGCATGTGCGCAACATCATGGAGGAGGCTCCTGCCCTGGTACATGACACTGATACCATGAGCTCTGTCATGGCCATCTTCGACAAGACTCAGGCATGGCGTCTTCCCGTGCTCGATGCCGATGGCAGGTATCTTGGCTTCATCTCGAGGTCCAGGATACTCACTGCCTACAGGGATGAGCTGAAGGTCATTTCTCAGGACTAGTCCTGCCTGCGGATGCCGAATATCTTGACGTCCGTCCTGTAATACACTATTTCATAGCAGCGGCACTCGCTGTGCCCGCACCGTCCCTTCCTCTGCGACGTGACGGCATCGGCGTCGAAGCCTATGCGGCTCAGTTCTTCTATGCCTGCTGAAGCGGCGCCTGCTGCAATCAGGCTCGAGAGGATCTCATGGTTCCGGTCAAGCGCCTTGATGGCCTCTGACCTTGCTCTTTCTTCAAGACTTCTCTTCCTGTTGTTGTGACGGTTCTTGCACTCCCTGCTGCAGTAGACCTTGTCGGTCCTTCCCGTAAATCTCCGGCCGCATTCCCTGCAGACCTGTTCCTTCCCTTCTTCCATTTCATTGTCATTTTCTTCAAAGATGACAATATGCATGTGTATATGCAACAGGCCCGGACACACGGAACTTGAATTGACATATGCAAACTTGAGAACCGACATCGATTTCATGAATTCGATGCTCTCCAAACAAAAATTGGCTTTCCTTTGCATCGGCAGATCGGACCGCGCGGCCGTGAAGCCGCCAACCAATTTAAACTAAGGAAACATGGAACAATTGAACAGAGTTATTCTGAGAGGCTTTGTGGGGAATGTGTCGATATTCAACGGAGCCGGGAAGGTGATGGCAAGACTGTCGGTAGGGACGGGAAACGCATACAAAGCTTCTGACGGTACGCCGGTCATAGACACTGAATGGCATCGTATCATCTGCTGGGAGGGAAAGTACATCAAGGATCTTGACAAGCTGCAGAAAGGCTCGCGCGTGCAGATAGAAGGACGCATCCATTATGGCCGCTTCACCGGCGAGGACATGGTGGAGCACTACTATACCGAGATACAGGCCAGCAAGCTGGAGATTCTCCCTGACGAGGGTGCCTTCCAGTACGAAATGTAGCCTCTGCCATGCTCCTTCCCGATAGCATACGCCTGCAGCTGGCTCCTGTGGCCCTGCTGATCTGCTGCTCCTGCGCCCAGTCCGTCAAGCTGACCGAGATCCGTTCACAGGAACTGTCGGCCCGTCTGTCGCTGCCACCGAGGTCGGAGCGCTACGTGCCTGACATGCCGCTTGACGACACCCCGAGGAGGGATACCCTTGCCGTGACCGGGCTCGACGGCCGGCAGGTGCTGATAATGAGGGCCATAAAGGACGACGAGACCGGTGAGATGGTGGCTACGGAGCAGCTGCAGGCCGCCATGGTGACAGCCCGTTTCCGCAACGTCGCGGAGCGTCATGGCAAGGTTGACATAGAGTTCCAGGTGATTGTCCCTGAGCGCATGCAGGATTCCAGCTGGCAGCTGCGCTTCCATCCCGACATGTTCATCCTCAGGGACTCCATAAGGCTTGACGATGTGGTGATCACGGGGCAGGACTACCGGAAGGAGCAGCTGCGCGGCTACGAGCAGTACGAGAGGTTCCTGTCGAGGATAATCACCGACACCACGAGGCTCTATTTCATGCATGACCTTGAAGTGTTCCTGGAAAGGAACATTCCGCAGGTCTATGCATTCAAGACAGACTCATCCTACGTGTCTGACGAGCAGTTCCTTTCAGTGTACGGAGTGTCTGAGCAGGAAGCTGTGGAGCATTACAGGAAGCATGTGCTTACCATGGTGAACGAGCGCAGGCTTGGGCGCCGCGGGAAGATGATGGACAGATATGTGAAGGCGCCTATCGTCACTGAACATATTCGGCTTGATACAGTGATGCGGGATGTGAACGGTGATTTCGTCTATAACTACGTGCAGACCATCACCACGCGCCCCATGCTGCGCAAGGTGGACATAGTGCTCAGCGGTGAGATATACGAGCAGGAGAAGGTGCTGTACCGTGTGCCACGCAGCGAGCCGCTGACTTTCTACATAAGCTCGCTCAGCACCCTTGTAGACAACAGGGAGAAGTACAGGACACGTGTGATCGAAAGGAGCGCTGAGGAGAATACGGCCTGCTACGTCGATTTCCAGCAAGGCCGCAGCAACATAGACGAGACGCTGGGCCGCAATGCCGAGGAGATGGGCAGGATACGGCACAACCTGAGGGAACTGCTTGAGAATGAGATCTTTGACATAGACTCCATAGTCGTGTCGGCATACTCTTCTCCCGAAGGCTCGGAAAAGACGAACCGCAGCCTGAGCCAGTCCAGGGCCGCTGCGATCGCCGATTATCTCGATGCCTTCATCGCCTCGTACCGCGACAGCCTGAGACAGGAAGCCGGGTTCAGCGTCGACGAGTTTGGAAACATACTGCATGAGCCTGAAAGACGCATACCATTCCTTACGCGCAGCCTCGGCGAGAACTGGCGATATCTCGACCTGCTTGTGTCCTCCGATTCACTGCTTACGGAAGCGGACAGGAAATCATATTCCAGCATCTGCTCCTCTTCCGCCGACAATGACGGGCGTGAAGCCCTGCTGAGCCGAGAGCCCTATTATACGCATCTGCGCTCTGAACTGTATCCGAGGCTGAGGACTGTGACGTTCAACTTCTATCTTCACAGGAGGGGAATGGTCAATGATACCGTGCACACGACCGAGATCGATACGCTGTACATGAACGGAGTCCAGGCCATACGCGACCGTGACTATGAATCCGCCGTGAAGATGCTCGCTACGTACAGGGACTACAACACCGCGGTCGCCTACGTTGCGCTCGACAGGAACATGTCGGCCCTGCAGATACTCGAGCCTCTTGAGGAGACCCCGCAGGTGAACTATCTCCTGGCGATTCTCTATTCCCGTACCGGGCAGGAGCGCGAGGCTGTGGAACGGTACCTGCGTGCGTGCGCGGCCGACCCTCAGCTGGTGCACAGGGGTAATCTCGACCCTGAGATCTCCGCACTTATCAAGGCGTTCAACCTCAACGCCGAACCTGATGACAACCTTTAACTAAACACAATATGAAAAAGATTCTGATCATTTGCGCTGCGGCGCTCTGCATGGCAGGCTGCAGCAAGACATCAGGGACTTTCCCCGATGGAGGCCCCTCCGGTGAAACTCCGGGCATCATCAACCTGACACTGCCTGAACTGGCCGCCACCAAGGCTGCGGCCACGGACGACGAAAAGAAGCTCAACTCGCTGTACATCGCAGTGTTCAACTCTGAAGGCAAGCTCGAGATCAGCCATGAGTGCACCGGAGCCGAGATTTCAGACATAGGAACGACGGGCGTCACGCTCAATGTCAGGACAGGAACAAAAGACGTATGGGCCGTTGCGAACGTGGCCGCGTCCAAGTTCGCGTCAGTGAGTGACATAGCCTCATTCAAGGCAATAGAGGTGCTCCTGTCTGACGCTACCTCCACATCTTTTGCAATGGAGGGTAGCGCTTCCGGAATCAGCGTCATAGCAGACAAGACTAGTCAGGCTTCCATACAGCTTTCAAGATTCGCGGCAAAGGTGTCGCTGGTGAAAGTGTCCAACAGCCTGCCTTCTTCATACGGCGCCCTGACCGTAAAGTCCGCATACCTTGCCAATGTGGTTTGCAACGACAATCTAGGCCAGACGGCAAAGGCCTCTTCATGGTGCAACAGGCTGGGCCACAACGGTACCAACCTTACAGAAGCCAACGTCATCGGCAACGGTTCCACCAAGGCCGAGAACGCTGCTGTGACCTTCTGTACCATAGGCAGCCAGGTGACTAATGCCGGTAGTGCAAGCCTGACGGGGAAGTCGGTGTATGGTTTCAGGAATGCGTCGACTGCCGATCCCGTAGCAAGAGGCAATGGCTTCCCGGCAAATGGCTGCAGATCAGTGCTCTATGTCATAGCCACCATAGGTGGTGTCGACTACTGGTACCCCGTTGGCCTGGGTGAGCTCAAATCCAACAACAGCTACAATGTAAGCCTGACCATAACCATGCCCGGCCAAAGACCCGGCGACGACGACTTCGGCTCGCTCATAACCAAGGGCGCACTCTCTGCAACCGTTGTCGTCAAGGACTGGACCGACGGAAGCGAGTATTCTGAAACCATCTAAAACGAAGAGATCATGAATAAGACAATAATACTGCTGCTGGCATTTTCTTTAGCCATGCTTTCCTGCAACAAGCAGAACTCGGATGAGCTGACTGCGGCTGAACCCACCCCAGGCGAGTGCCTGCTTACAGTGAACCTGAATGATGGCCATGCCCTTACCAAGGTTGCGTCTCAGTCTTCCGAGAACGAGACAGTGATAAACAACGTGCAGGTGTTCGTGTTCCGCGCAGGCGACGGCCCTGACAGCGGCATGCTTGACGTGTGTGCGAGCGCCGGATTCCCCAATCCACTTGTGGGCGAGAATGGAACCTACGGCAAGATGAAGCTGAAGTGCACGGCAGGAACCAGAGAGATATGGGCCGTGGTGAACGATGCTGTGGACCATACAGCAAAAGACGGCGGTGTATCGAACAGGAACGACCTTCTGGCACTGACTACCGAACTGAAGGACAATTCTTCCACGAAGCTGTTCATGATAGGCAGCACGACCGAGGAACTCCGTTCGGGAAGTGCGGAAGTGTCGGTCAAGGTGAAACGAGTGTGCGCTTCCGTCATCCTCGAGAGCGTCGCGAACGATTTCATCGCACCCTCGTATCAGGCCACCGGGATGTTCCGCATAAAGGCCTGCTACCTCATGAACGTGCCGGCCATGACCAATTTCGGCCAGACGGTGAAGGCTGCCTCACTTACCGACCAGAAGTACTGGTACGCGCGTATGGCTGCCGAGACTACATCGCCTCAGAAGGACCTTATCTATGACAAGGTCGATCCTTCAGTCGAGGTCAACTATGGCTCGGCCTGCCGCACTGTGCATACTTTCTACTCCTATCCCAACAACTGCGAGTTCAGCCGAGACAATGGCTGGTGCCCGCGCGCGACGATGCTGGTGGTCGAGGCTGAACTGAAGAGCGGTCAGAGCTGGGACACCTACTATTATCCCGTGACGTTCGAATCGCTCGAGAGCAACAAGCAGTACAGGGTGAACCTTACAGTGAAGCGTCCCGGATCCACCGATCCCAACGATCCTGTGGAGTTTACCGACATGGTTCCTGTGATCACCGTCGAGGACTGGGAGAGCGGGGAGAACTACAATCCTGAAATCTGACATGTTCCGGAATATGAAAACGTCCTGTATGATGACTGGAATGGAGGTGGCGCTGCTCGTTCTGTGCTCCTGCTCCGTGAAGGAGGACCGGTCGCTGTGTCCCTGTTATGTGGATTTGATTGTGGATGAGTTTGTCAGGGACGGTTTCAGTTCCGGTACCGTTGCTTTCAGTTCAGACGGTTTTGATTCCAGGGACGACATCATCCTTGCGGATTACGTTCCTGACGGCTATTCGGTAGCTGTTCCCCGGCGTGAGGTGAAAGCCGCATGCGTGTGCGGGCTTGACAAGAGTCATGTTTCGGGGAACAGCATATACATACCTGCAGGGGAGGCTTCGGACCCGATAATGTCCTATCGTGAGCTGTTTCTGCCGCAGGGCGATGAACACAGGCTGTACGCAGTGCCTCACAAGCAGTATTGCCGCGTGGATTTCCTGCTGGAGAATCCTATGGAGGGTTATCCATATATCTTCAGGGTGCGCGGCGACTGCTCCGGGCTCGACATATTCGACCTGCAGCCCGTAAGAGGTAGCTTCAGCACCCTGGTGTATCCCAACACTCTGGGAGAGTACAGGACGCTGCTGCTGCGCCAGTCGTCCGATTCCAGTCTGTTCCTTGACGTGCTTCTGCCCGTTGGAGACTCGGAGGCCGACTGGGAACTGCAATATACCGTGAGTCTTTCCGATGCCATGGCGGCAGTGTACTATGACTGGACGAAGGAGGACCTTGATGATGTTTCTTTGAGAGTTGACTATGCCCGTGCGGAGGTCACGGTCGAAATCAGCGAATGGGAGGGAAGTGAAAATGACAAGAATGTTGAAATTTAAGCTGCTGGCAGCACTGTGCCTGATTGCGGCTTCATGCGAAACCGCTTCGGAACTTTATGAATCTGAGAAAGGTGGAGACATCCTCTGTGCCCGGATGGTGACCCCGTCCGGAGTTGGGACGAGGAGCGTGCTGCCCTCTGACCTGGAGGGAAGGATACTGTCAGTCACCTGGGCGGCATACCGCTCCGATACTGGAGAGCTGATGTACTCCGAGTATGACGAGCCGGATGCCAGGGAAGTGTTCAGCTTCAGCTGCAGCCTGCCTGAAGGCAATGCATACGATCTGTATGCCCTTGTGAACATGGGAGATCTTACACAGACCCTTCCGACCGGCAAGGACGATTTGAAGATGTTCGGCTTCATGCTTCCTGATGATTTCAGTGACCTGGCACTCAGCGGAATACCGATGGCCGGCACACTGACTGACGTAAGGCCGGGAGAGGCAGATGTGGAGATTCCCCTTGGAAGCCTCGTTGCCTGGTTCAGGCTTCGCGTGAACATGAAAGGACTAGACCTGCAGACAGGCTCCTCTTCCTGGAGGAAGGTCATGCAGGGCGAGTATCTGAAGGTAATGAACAGCAACCGCTATCTCCAGCCTTTCTCGCCCGACGGTTCTGCCGCCAGGGTGGCGGATGACGTGGCATCTGGCGATTCCGACGCCTCCTTTGCCCTGATAGTCCCGTCTGCTGACGCGGCTTCGGCCCCGGAGGACAGATTCTTCTACTATGACCTCTATGTACCCGAAAACAGACAGGGAGTCCTGCTGAAGGGCAATATGGACCCGTATCTGAAGAGCAGGCCGGAAATCGAGCGGCTGTACGGCGCCCATGTGGCCGACAGGCTGACCTATCTCGAGTTCTCCATGGACAAGACCGTCGCATCCGATGCCAATCCTTTCATGGGAGAGGTTATCTACAGGATGTATCTCGGGCAGGACAACTGCACTGACTTCAACGTCATTGCAGGGTCGGAGAACTTCCTGGCCGTCGATTTCGACGCGAATTCGCTCCTGTCTCCTCCTGCCTGGAAGATAGAGCATGGCCCGAGCTGGAACAATGATTCCGAGAGGCTGCAGTTCTCCTATCACGACATAACCGTGGAGCCGGGTGTGGAATCCAAGCTCTTTGTATGGTACAGCGGCACTGGTGTGGATCTGGAGGATGCGATCCCGAGGTACATGGGCATCAGGCAGCCCGACAGGCTTGCAAGCGCCAGACGAGGGGAGTGGTTCTTCGAGGAGGACTGCTCTTCCGACAACGGCATGCTAAGCTTTTCGGACCTCTGGGCTTCGGATGAGCCCGACCGTCTGTCGGGAGACTTCATAAGGTATGTGGCCACTACGGCCGACAAGCAGAAGACTTCCGACGTCGTGGGCCGTTACTATTTCCGGTCGTTGGATGAGAACATAGGCAAGACAGCCATGCTGGTCGTGACCGACCGCTGGCACTGCATGAGGGATACCTGCTATGTGCACTTCACAGGGGACATCAGCATGAATTCTTCTGACTTCAACAACTTCAGGGTGGCGCAGGAGCGCATACTCAAGATAAGTGAACTCCCCGAAGACTATGACGCGGAGTGCACGGCCATAGCCGGAGGCAACTGCGTCAGCATAGAACCGCTGGAGGCCGCTGCCGGCAATTCTGTGCGCACCTGGTCGCTCAAGGGCCTGGACGTCGGGAACGTCTCGCTGAGGATCACCGCAGGCGGCATTTCAGCGAACTTCACGGTCACCGTCCGCCCTGTGTACCTGAACTTCATGTACATGCGCTCGGGCATGAGATGCTATCTCGACGGCACTTCGGTAACCGACACGTATGCATACTATGCCGATGCTGAAGGCAAGACCGAGCTGTCGGAAAGCAGCTTCGTGCCTGAACTGAAGAATACTTTGCTGGCTCCTGTGCTTAGCCTTGACGGCGACTTTGCCCCTCTGCTTTCATGCACACGAAACTCCAGGAACCTGACGGTTGCGCTCTCGGGGTACAGTGCAGGCGGCATCCGGCTCGAGTCGCTGCCCGCTTCCATGCAGCTGGGTCAGCTGTCGATCGCACCGGCCTACAGCAGCGCATATACCGCCAGAACCGGGGTTTACCTGAAGGAATACCGTTCATACGAGCCTTTGGGCAACATAGGCGAGCTGTTCGATGCCTCTGGATATGAAGGCCTCGTGAACTCCAAGGTTCCGGGAAAGCTGTCCGCAAGCTACAGGACTCACGTCGATTTCAGCGGCAGGAACAGCTTCAATGCATTCACGGGCACGTCGATAATCAAGTCCGACGGGGTGGGGAACCGCGACTACTGGTCGGTACGGCTCTTTGCCGACGACGGCAGCGAATGCCGCTCTGTAGCCATAAAGAACATCGACGGCATCGACACCTGGCTGAACGATGACCCTTACAGCCAGTATGGAGGTAAGCTTACGGCCCGGCTGTGCGTAAGGAACAGGAACAGCGGCGAGCTCTTCACTGAGGACCTTTTCAGCTTCGACAGCACTGTGATGGTGTGCGTGGCAGGCGGATACTGCAACGAGACCGGCATCTACGGAAAGGCCAGCTATTACGAACGCCCTGTCGAGGACTGGCCGTCAACCTTCTACAGCTCAGTATCCGGGGCGACCACATGGAAGGACCCCATGATCCTGATTCAGCGTGACGAGTGGAATTCCTTCGTTTCATGGGGCGGCAAGATCAAGACCTATCTCACATACGCCGATGACTTCCTGTCGCTTCCTGAGAACCAGTATTTCGGGAAGACCAAGTACAATCTCTCGAGCGGTCTTTGCTTCGATACATATACCGACTGGCTGGGTACGTATTCAAGGAGCGTCTCTGACGTGTTCGACTCGCTTTGCAGCTCCGGCCTCAGGCTCATAACCGGAACTGTCGAGAACCGCGACAAGTATGTGGAATTCGACAATACCGCAGCTACCTCACTGGTCCTTCTGAAATTCCATAAGTCGCTGTATTTCAGCCTGCTTGGATATCACAAGACAGACGGACGCGCCGTGAGTGACCTCAGGAAGCAGACGTCGGTCTGCTGGTCTTTACATACCGATGGAGTCGACGACCAGCTGGTGATGCTCTCCGAAACTCAGCCGTATGCCCTGCGCACTCAGGTGCAGCATGTGTTCTATGGCGACGTCGAGGACGGTCTCTGCAACGACCAGCCCTGGAGGGTGGACTTTAATCACAGGTCGCCTGAATCGCTGCCAAGCTGGTACGGCAACCAGGAGATTCACCTTCCTTTCTCAAAGGACGGCGACTCCGACCTGCTCGACCTCATAGGACAGTTCGCGCCGGAACTGACGTTCAGCACCGGCGCGAGAATGAATGGATTGACTTTCAAAGGGGGAGCTGCCGACTACCGCGGTAACGCAGGCCACATCAGGATGTTCCTCCTGCATGAGGCGCTGTCGCTCTCTGGCGACAGCGTACGCTACAGCTGGCGCAATGCCTATTAGTCCAGGCAGAAGTCCAGCGCAGCCTTTATGGCCTTCTTGTCGAGGTCCTGGCCGATGAAGACCAGCTTCTGCATCCTGTCTCCGTATTCCGGATCCCAGTCACGGCGAAGCTGAGCGTCGACCAGGAGCTGCTCCTCGAGCTCGTCCTTGGGCATGGTGGCGTACCACTGGCCTATGTTCTTCATCGAAACCTGCTTGCCGGCCTGCTCGAAGAGGTAGCAGAGGTCTGTGTCCTCGCTGAAGTAGCAGATGCCCTTGGCCCTGATTATTCCGAGGGGCCAGTGACGTGCCACAAAGCTGTCGAACTTGTTGATGTCGAACGGCCTGCGGTTGAAGTACACGTATGTTCCAATGCCGTATTCCTCGACTTCTCCCTCGCCTTCGTGGTGGTGATGGTGATGATGGTGGTGATGGCCCTCCTCGTGCTCGTGCTCATGCTCATGCTCGTCGTCGTCATCATCATCGTCGTCGTCATCGTCATGATGGTCTGCTCCGTCCTCCACGGCGCTGATCCAGGCAGCTGACGCTGCTACGGAGTCGTATCTGAACTCGTCGGTGTTGAGTATCTTCGAGAAGTCGACGTCGCCGTAGTCGCATTCGATGATCTCTGCCTTGGGCTGCAGTGCGCGGACTATCTCCTTGACCTTGCCGAGTTCATCGGGAGCAAGCTCCGAGGCCTTGTTGAGGAGTATGATGTTGCAGAATTCTATCTGCTGTATCACCAGGTTCTCGATGTCCTCTTCGTCGATGTCGTTCCTGAGAAGGGACTTTGCGCATGAGAACTCGTCCTTCATCCTGAGGGCGTCGACCACCGTGACTATGCAGTCGAGCCTGGGCATGCCGTCCTTCACGTACTCTGCCCCCATGTAGGGGATGGAGCAGATGGTCCTGGCTATGGGCTCGGGCTCGCATATTCCGCTGGCCTCGATCACTATGTAGTCGAACTTCTGCATCGCGCAGATGTCGTGCAGCTGCTCCACGAGGTCCATCTTGAGGGTGCAGCATATACAGCCGTTCTGCAGGGCCACAAGGCTGTCGTCCTTCTTGCCCATCATGCCGTCCTTCTCGATGAGGGTGGCGTCGATGTTGACTTCGCCTATGTCATTGACGATCACGGCGAACTTGATTCCTTGAGTGTTTGACAGTATTCTGTTGACCAGAGTGGTCTTGCCGCTTCCGAGGTATCCGGTGAGCAGCAATACGGGAATTTCTTTCATGAGAGATCAGATGTCAAAAATGCAGTAGATGATGTTCTTCACTATGTAGCAGGCCATGACTATGACCGCTGCCAGGCTCCAGTTCAGCTTGAAGATGACGCAGAGCAGCACGGCAACCACAATCACTGCCAGCATGGCGATGCGCTTGACGACAAGCGGCCTGGGGTCGCCCTTGTGGAACTTGAATGAGAACATCGGTATTTCGCTGATGAGCAGATAGCTCATGACAACGCTTACAACGGGCACGAACACGGGGCTCGCCATCCATCCTGCAATCACGCTGGAAGGGTCGTGTGCCACATAGTAGCAGAGCGCTCCGATGAGGATTGCGCATGCGGGGGTGGGGAGCCCTATGAAGCCGGAAGTCTGCCTGGGGTCGGTGTTGAACTTCGCGAGCCTGAGTGCGCTGAACACGCATATCAGTATGACGGCCCAGCTGGTCCAGCTCTGCCCGAACTGGCAGGCATTGCTGCAGTTGAACAGCATCACTGCAGGCAGGACGCCGAAGCTCACGCAGTCGCACAGGGAGTCGAGCTCCTTGCCCAGGTCGGAATAGGCGTCGAGCGCGCGGGCGGCGAATCCGTCGAAGAAATCGAACACTGCAGCCGCCAGCATGAATATGAATGCGAGGTCTATCCGGCCGTTGAAAGCAAAAATCACCCCGACGGCACCGCAAGCGATGTTCATCGAGGTGATAAAGTCAGGAATGTATCTTTTCATTACTTGATGTCAAGCTTCTTCTTGAGATCCTTGGGGAGAGCAGACTTGTGGATGGTGATGTCGAGAGTCTGTGCCTTTACGTAAGCCTCTGTTGCATACCAGATTCCGTCATATTTTCCGGTCACGCCCCATGAGTTCTTAACCATGTAGTACTTCTTGCCGTTCTGGTCCTTGGCGATGCCGAATATCTGCATGCCGTGGTCGTCGGTCATGGTCTTGTTCTCGAACTCGAACTGGCGGGTCTCCTGGGTGGGGGTCTTCTCCTCGACAGATACGGGAGCGGGCTTGCCCTCTTCCTTTCCTACCCAGTGCTCCTGGTCTGAGCCTGCTGCCTTCTTGGTGTCGTCTACGTAGATTGCGAGGCCGTCCCTTGTGAAGCCGGGATGGCTGACGTCAGCGCCCCATGCTACGGTGTAGCCGTTCTCGATGGCGTCGTCAACGATCTTCATGAGCTCGTCGATGGGGAGGTTGTATGACTTGTCCCAGCGCCAGTTGTCGCAGATCTCGACTGCGAACCAGGTGTAGAAGGGATGGTGTGAGAACGATGTGAGCGAGATGTAGTCGTCGGGATTGATCTTGAGGGCGTCGCGGTAGCTCTCGGGAGTGTAGCTTGCTCCGTCGACCGTGAAGTTCTCGGGCCATGCTCCGAGGTAGGCGTCGAGGATGCCCTTGAAGCCGTTCTTCCATGCGGTGGAGAGGGTCCTGTTGGGGTTCTTTGCGATGGTCTGGACATAGCCCTTGAGGACTGCGTCCATCTCGGCCTGCTTGGGAAGCTCGGTTCCGTAGTTCATGCCGGTCATCTCGCAGTTGGGAACGATGCCGTAGTCCCTGATGACGTCAAGCACGTCGTCGGCCTCGGAACCTGCACCAAAGGTGAGGTTGCCGTCGAGCATGACGTATTTCTGTGCCCTGTCGAGGTATGAGTGGCTTACGATGAAGAACTCTGAGAGGTCGGGATACTTGGCCTCATCCTTTATGCCGTTGATGCGGATTACCTCTGACTCGAGGAATCCGATGGTGGAGAATGCCCAGCAGGTTCCGCTGCTAGCCTGGTTCTTTACTGAAGTGATGGGGTTCGCCTTCACTGTCTCGAAAGTGAACTCGGGAAACTCCATCTTCGGACGCTGCTGTGAGAAGGCGGCGGTGCACAGGCTCAGGAGTGCTGCGATGATGATTGCTCTTTTCATAATGCTGATATTTGTTGTTGCTAATTGACGCATACTCTTTACAAAGATAGGGAATTTTTGTACTTTTGCAGAAAGAAACAGCAACATTTTATGACCAAAAGCCAGCTCTTGCTCATATTGACGGGCCTCTCTCTTCTCGCATGCCAGCCTCGCGTCGAAGAGCAGCGTCCCACCATCCAGTATGTGCGTGATGTCCTTTCGGACAAGTCCGGCGCTGAATATTCCCTCCTGTCTTCATTCCGCGAGGCCGACAGGAAAGGTGACATCGTCATAATAGGCTCTGAGGAGCAGTGCTCCGCAATCGGCACACAGTTCACCACCTGCGACATGTTCGACAACGTCGATGCCTCCCTTGGCAGCGACGGCCTTGCCGACTTCGGCGGTGAATACATAACCACGATAGTCGACGACGCCAACACCCCTTATTCCGACTATGTCGACAAGGGTGACGCGACTGGTCTCCGCGAGGCTGTGGTGCGCTCTGTCATCAGCGCCATCGACACCACCTACAGCCTTACTGCATACGACATCGAAAATCAGGGCCGCAAGGCTCCCGCAAAGGTGATCGTGCTCGCTGACTTCTACCAGCAGCAGTACGGCCGCTTCGACGTCGACACCCTGCTGCGCTCCACCGGATGTGGCATAGAGGTCATCACTCCCATGGCGGCAATGCTCGACCACGTGCTGGGCGCGACCCCGAAGAAGGAGCTCAACATAGGCATCATCTGCCCTGCCGATTCCAAGGACAGCTCGGTTTACCAGCCTGCAGTTTCGGAGATGCTGAGCGGCATGACCGTGAACTGCTTCACCAGCCCCGCAGTCATTTCCGACACCTGCAACGTCCTGGTGTCGTTCCTCGGCAGATACATTGCTGCCGGCAACACAAAGCCTCTCGACGCCATAATCACTGATGACTATTCCATCCTTCCTTCCGACATGCGTGATGGCCTGTGGCGTGCAAGCTCGCTCATGAGTGCCGAGTCGCTCGTGTACGGGAAGTACCTTGCCGATGGAATCCGTTTTGCCTGCCCGGCCGAGGCCGTCAGTGAAGCCTGCTTCAAGCTGATGCGCGAGCGCAACCTTTTCACTCACAAGATCTCGCTGCCGCAGGTGCTGTCGTTCAAAACCGTGTACCGTAAGGAAGAAGGCCGAGTGCTGTTGACTCCAATAAGCTTTTATGTTCAAGATTAGCATAGCACCTGAAGAAATAGAGAATATGCCCTTGGGATCCTTCCCCGGGGAAATACATGTGATATCAAAGGCGGGACGTGAATACAACCGCGCCATCGCATATCTGAGAGCTCAGAAGATGATAGGTTTCGACACCGAGACCAGGCCCGTCTTCGAGCCTCACAAGCCCCATAACCACGTAGCACTTCTGCAGCTGTCCGGCCCTGACCATGCCTTCCTCTTCCGAATCAATCTGCTCGGTATGAGAAAGCGCCTCTGGGCCCTCCTTGCCGACAAGGAGATAATCAAGATAGGCGCGGCCTGCCATGATGACGTGCGTGGCCTGAAGCATTACGGCGATTTCAAGGAGCAAGGCTTCATAGACCTTCAGAAGATAGGCTGGGAATGGGGAATCAAGGACAAGAGCGTCAAGAAGATGGCCGCCAACATACTGGGCGTGCGCATAAGCAAGGCACAGCAGCTCTCCAACTGGGAGGCCGAGCAGCTGAGCGACTCGCAGAAGATGTATGCCGCCACCGACGCATGGGTGTGCCTTGAGATGTACAAGAAGCTTCTTGAGTCTCCTAAGAATCCATTAACTCCGGAGCAGCTCGCCCCGAATCCTCCAAAGAATGATCAAGATAATACTAAAGCCCAGGCGTGACGAATCGCTCCGCCGTTTCCATCCGTGGGTCTTTTCCGGTGCCATCGCACAGATTCAGGGCAACCCTGCCGAGGGTGACCTCGTGTCGGTATACAGTGCCGAGGGCGATCAGCTTGCAATAGGTCACTATCAGATAGGTTCCATCGCGGTACGCGTCCTTTCCTTCAACGGCGACCCCACCGATCCCGAGTATTGGAACAATGCCATCGCCCGTGCCCTCGATGCCCGAATCGCCGTCGGCTTGTACAACCCTTTTTTCGAAGGATGCGACCGAAGGGAGCCGGGGGACGTTACGGGGGTGGAACCCCCGTCAAAAGCGATGGAAACAACGACCAGTTGTTTCCGCTTGGTGCATGGCGAGGGGGACGGCCTTCCCGGTCTCATCATCGACTGGTACGACGGAGTCTGCGTAATGCAGGCGCACAGCGTCGGCATGTTCAGGGCCAAAAAGCAGATATGCGAAGCCCTCAGGACAGTGTTCGGAGACCGCCTCAAGGCTGTGTACGACAAGAGTTCCGGCACAGCTCCCTTCAAGGCCGGGCTCGAGCTCATCGATGGATATCTCTGGAAGTCCGAAGGCTTCGACGCGCCCCAGCTCGCCGTACTCGAGAACGGCAACAAGTTCCTCGTGAACTGGGTGGAAGGCCAGAAGACCGGATTCTTCCTTGACCAGAGAGACAACCGCGCCCTTGTAGGAAAATATGCCGCAGGACGCAACGTGCTCAACCTTTTCTGCTACACCGGCGGCTTCAGCATCTATGCCATGAACAACGGTGCCGAGCATGTTGATTCAGTCGATTCATCGGCCAAGGCCATGGCTCTGGTGCAGAAGAACATGGAGCTCAACGGAGCCGATCCCGCCAGGTACACGAACTACTGCGACGATGCAATCGAGTTCCTCGGCAGGACGGAGGCAGGCAAGTACGACCTCATGATAGTCGACCCGCCCGCATTCGCCAAGCATCGTGGCGCCCTCAAGAATGCCCTCAGGGCATATCAGAGGCTGAATGCCGCAGCCATATCAAAGGTTGCTTCAGGCGGACTCGTGTTCACCTTCAGCTGTTCTCAGGTAGTCGACAAGATCACTTTCGCTGAAGTCGTGTTCAGCGCCGCCGCACAGACCGGCAGGAGCGTCAGGATAATCGACCGCCTGTGCCAGGGATCTGACCATCCCGTGAGCATATATCACCCGGAAGGGGAGTACCTTAAAGGATTGTTGCTGTACGTCGAATAGTCTCAGTACAGCAACAACTCATCATCTGTCATTCTCTATAAGTTCCAGAAGCTTGTCTATGGCTTCTGAGTCTGGCACGTGCCTGAGCACCGGCTGGCCCTTGCGGTAGATCGAGACTCTGCCGCCGCCTTCGCCAACGTATCCCCAGTCGGCGTCTGCCATCTCGCCGGGGCCGTTGACTATGCATCCCATCACGGCTATCACCATGCCTTTCAGGTGAGAGGTGCGGGCCTTCACTGTCTCGAATGTGGTCTGCAGGTCGTACATGGTGCGGCCGCAGCCCGGGCAGGCGATGTACTCGGGATGGGTGAACCTGCGGCGCGCCGCCTGCATGATCTCGTCCTTGTACGCGCACTCCGGCATGTCGTCGACTTCGCGGTTGATCAGCTGCGGACCCCATTCCAGAGCCGCATCCAGCATCTCGTCGTGGGGCCTGTTCTCCCGGCAGGAGAAGTAGTCGGCTATGTACTGCGCTACGGGAATTTCGTTCACCGGCGGTTCAGTGAGCGATACACGAATCGTGTCGCCAATGCCCTCGCGCAGCAGCGTCCCTATGCCCACGCAGCTCTTGATGCGCCCGCTGTCGCCGTTTCCGGCCTCGGTCACGCCTACGTGCATGGGGAACACCGTGCCCGCTGCCTGCATCATTGCGGCCAGCTCGCGGTACGCCTCCACCATCACCACAGTGTTGGATGCCTTGAGGGAGACCACTACATTGTAGAACTTCGCGTCGATGCACATCTGCACCCATTCCATTGCGGCCACGGCCATTGCGTGCGGAGTGTTGCCGTACTGGTCGGTGATGTACTTGCCGAGCGAGCCATGGTTGAGTCCCACGCGTACGGCGGTGCCGTTCTGGCGGCAGACTTCCAGGAACTCGGCGAACTTCTCGCGTGCCTTCTGGTGGTCGGGATGGAAGTTCCCCGGATTGATCCTGACCTTCTCGACTATCGGAGCGACGGCTATCGCCGTGTCGGAGCTGAAATGGATGTCGGCCACTATGGGCACGTTGCAGCCCGCTTCGCGCAGGCGTGAGTGGATTTCCTTTACGGCAGGGACGTCCTGGAGCCCCGGGACTGTGATCCTGACCATCTGGGCTCCGGCATCTGCGCATTTGATGCACTGTGCCACCGTAGCCTCCACGTCAGACGTATGGGTGTTGCACATGGTCTGCACCACGATGGGTGCACCGCCACCTATGATAAGGTTTTCCCCGACTTTAACGGGCAGTGTCTTCAGTCGTTCCATATACGATCTCCTTTGCCTGCTTTCTAAGGTCGGCAGACGTCTTTCCGCTGCGCTTTCCAAGCTGGAAATGAATGCCGGCGGTGACGATGATGTCGAGAGGGTAGGCGTATCTGTAATAATATTGTGAATAGTAGTCCGGCTCATAGAGGCTCTGCCATCCCCAGCGTATCATGGCGTTGAGGTGTATCTCTATGGGGTCTATCATGAATGCGAATCCGGCAGAGCCCTCGAGACCGTAGTCGAAGCGGTACTCATAGTCCCTGAACGCGTGCTCGTAGGCAGGGTCAAGGCCTTCGCCGCTGCGCTCTATGCTCTTGCGATAGCCTCCGTACACGCCTACCGCGCCCTGGAACTTGGCAGGGGCTGCGTCAACGTGGAAGCCTGCCATCACTGGGATGGACATGGTCTCGATCTGCATCTTCGTGGCTCCGTCGATGTTGTTGTAGTACTTCCCGGTGTCGGGGTCGATCTTGAAGCCGGCACCCTCGTGCGAGTACTCCAGGCCGATGTGGAATGCGAAGTTGGCGTACCTGTCGAAGAGCTTCTCGTAGTGGGTGTACATCACCGAGATATGATTGGGGCACATCTGATAGGCCCTGTTGTGCCTTGACGGGTTGAACGACATGTTGCAGAACGCCACGCCGTAGTTAACGCCTATCATCGAATAGTCGTTGATCAGTCGCTTCCTGTATACCTTGACCGTGTCGAGATACTCGCCGGGCAGCTCATCTATATCCAGCGTGTCCTTCTGGAACGCCGATGCGTCGATTGCGGCCGGTATCGCCAGCAGTATCAGCAATATCAGTTTCTTCATCTCAGTCATTGAAAAGTTCTCCGATGGAAATGTTCTGCTCCACCTCCGAACTCGGCGGTATGGTGAGGTATTCCTCGTCCTTGGAGTCGAACTTCACGAAGCATACCCTTTCAGGCTGCCTGTGCTCGAGAAGTGAACCGGTGTCCACAATCGAGTTGCGGTTTCCGTCGTCGGTGATTCTTATGCTATACTTGCCTTCCTTGATGTAGGGGAAGGAGAGTGTGCAGTCGGAGTCGATTATGTAAGAGCGCAGGACCTTGTCCCTCTTCTCGCTGAGCAGGTCGACTATGATCTTCCTGTCGACGCCGGTTAGCACGGCGTTCAGCGTGCTCAGGGTCTCGTCCTTGGGCAGGCTGACCTTGACTTCGGTGCTGTCGTTCCAGAATCCGCGTATGTCCTGGAAGGTATGTGCGGGCATCTTCAGGAAGTACTCGTAACCCGGCATGAGCTTCTCCTTGGGGCGTATGATGTATCGCCTGAGGTCGAGGCTGTCGCGCTCGGCAGTGACTTCGCCTGTGAATTCCTTCTGCCTGGGATTCAGGTAGCGGAATGCCAGCTTGTCGAAGCCCTCGTTGATGATGGGGAGGTCGAAGGCCAGCTCGAAGCCGTTCTGCTCGACTGTCTCGGGTGCGGCCGTGAGCTTGTAGATGCATATCGTGTCTTCGTGCTTGATGTCCTTCCTGGTCTTTGGCTTCTTCGACTTGTTCTCCTCTATGAGCTTGAGGTGCTCGACCTCGGGCTTCAGGAGGCCGAGGCTGTCGGTCTTCCTGTAGTTGACGAAGACGTGCATAGTGTCGGGCGCAGCCTTCTTGCCGTTGAGCCATATCAGGAGGCTGTCCTGCAGGATGTTGAACTCGGAGATGATCTGGTCGGCCTTGTAGCCTCTCACCCAGATTGAGTCCACCCATGCGTTGGGTGCCTGGAACGTCACGTATGCGCTGTAGTCGCCGGTCCTGACCTTGTTCTTCAGGAACTGCTTCGTGGGCTTCTCGCGGAACACCCTCAGGGTGTGCTCGCTGCGCCTTTCCTGACAGCTCAAAGTGTCCTTCATGTCGTACTTGAGCATCTCAGGGATGGTGTCGATGGCCTTCATGGTGGGCCTTATAAGAGAGTCGGCGAATGCCACTAGGTCGGCGTCAGGGTCGTAGATGTTGTTGCCGGCGTCGTCCTTCAGGGCGTAAAGACGGTAGAGCGTGTCCTTGATGAAAGGCAGCACGAAATAGCCCCAGTCGTCGGTCTTGGTCACCGCGTACGGGCGCTCCAGGAAGATTGCCGAGTCCGCGTGGTTCTTGTACAGCAGGACGGTGGCACCCTTCATGGGCTTGAGGTTGTTGCAGTCCTGCACGGTGCCTGTGATCATCATGGAGTCTATCTGGTCGCCCGTCGAGAACGCGTAGGTGTATCCGGGGAACATGTTGCCCTCGTTGTTGTCGGCAATGGCGTCGACGAAGCTGATCGTGTAGGTGGTCTCGGGATCGAGGTCTTCCTCGAAGGTCACAGTCACGCCGCGCTTGTGAAGCTTTGCCTTCACGGGTTTCTGCTGAGGTGGAGAAAGCACTATGTTCTTGGCGTTCTTGATAGTCACGTACTCGTTGAACTCGAAGTATATCTTCGTGCCGTGAACCGGGACGTTCGTGGTGCCGGGATAGGGCTTGATGTCGATTATGACGGGAGGGATGGTGTCCTTCTTGCCGCCTGTGGGCGCCTGTGTGGTGTTCGCGCAGGAATGCACGAACATCAGGGGGCCGAAGATGGCCATCACGACTACCACGAGAGGTATGTATTGTCTCAGCCTTTTCATACTATGTCTGTCCTTACTACGTCCTGCACACCTTCCACCTTCTTGATGTCGTTGATGAGCTTTTCGAGATTCTTCTTGTCATGCACATAAAGCTCCACGAAGCCTTCGAACACTCCGCCCTCGGCTCCCAGGGTGATGCGGCGCATGTTGATGCCCATGCCGAGCGAGATGAGCTGGGTGATGTCATTGAGAAGGCCGCGGCGGTCGAGGCCCTTGATGCTCAGGCGGATAGGGTAGTCCTGCTTCTCGAGCAGCCACTTGGGTATGACCACCCTGTTGCCGAACTTGCTTGCCAGGCTCTGCGCCTCGTGGCAGGACTTCTTGTGGACCACGACGGTCTTCTCTCCAAGGCGGAAGCCCACAATGGGGTCGCCGGGGATTGGGTTGCAGCAGTCAGCCAGCACGTAGCGCGTCTGGCCGGTGTCGCCCTCGCTCACGAAGTAGTTGTCTTCGGAATATGCCTGGGGGGAGTCGCTCATCACGCGGCGGAAGTCCTCTGCTCCCACCAGTCCGAGGCCCACGCGGAAGAAGAGCTCCTCCTTGTCGTTCAGCTGTGTTGCGTCCAGGAACTTGCGTATCAACTTGTTCGACGGCTTCTCGCCCATGGCCTCGAGGCGCTCCTCGAATATGGCCTCGCCGTTCTTGACTATGGTCGGGCGGCTGTCCTTGAAATACTCGATGACCTTCGACTTCGCCGAGCGGGTCTGAAGGAACTGCAGCCATTCCATCTTGGGCTTGCCGTTGGCTGCGGTGATGATCTCGACCTGGTCGCCGGCCTTGAGCACGTACGAGAGCTGCACGAGCTTCATGTTGACCTTTGCCGCGATGGCCTTGCTTCCTATCTGGCTGTGTATGGCGTAGGCGAAATCCAGGGCCGTGCTGCCGGCGGGAACCGTGCGCTGCTCACCCTTGGGGGTGAACACCACGATCTCGGTGGTGATGAGGTCCTTGTGTATCACGTCGAGGAACTCGAGCGCGTTCATGTCCTCGCTCACCAGAATCTTCTGGACGTTGGCGAGCCAGCGGTCCATCTCGGTGTCGGTCTCGGAGATGTATCCGTCGTTCTTGTATGCCCAGTGGGCGGCGATTCCCTTCTCGGCGATGTCGTCCATGCGGCGGGAGCGCACCTGCACCTCTATCCAGAATCCTGCGCGGCTCATCAGCGTGCAGTGCAGCGCCTCGTAGCCGTTGCTCTTTGGATTGTTGACCCAGTTGCGGAAGCGTGCGGGCTGCTCGTTGTAGAGGCTCTTGAGCGCGTTGTATATCTGGTAAGCGATGTATCTCTCCTGCTCGATGTTGTTCGACTTGGGGTCGTACACGATGCGCACTGCGTACAGGTCGAAGATCTCCTCGAACGGCACTCCCTTGTTCTTCATCTTGAACCAGATGGAGTAGGGGGTCTTGACACGGCGCTTGATCGTGAACGAGTATCCCTTGGCCTTGAGCGCCATCTCGATGGGCGTCACGAACTGATCTACCTCCTCCTTGCGCTTCTCGACGTTGATGTCGATCTTGCGTGAGATCTCGGCATAGTCCTCGGGTTCCTTGTACTTGAGCCAGATGTTCTCCATCTCGGACTTGATGCTGTAGAGTCCGAGCCTGTGAGCCAGGGGAATGAATATGAACATGGTCTCGGAGAGGATCTTGTCTCTCTTGTGCTCCGGCATGAACTCGATGGTGCGGCAGTTGTGCAGACGGTCGGCCATCTTGATGAGAACCACGCGCACGTCTTCTCCCATGGTCAGGAGGATGCGCTTGAAGTTCTCTGCCTGCATGCTCTCGGTCTGGAGCACAGAGGTGTCCTTGCGGTCCTCGTTGTCGAGCACGGTCTTGATCTTGGTCAGGCCGTCGACCAGCTTCGCCACCGTGTCGCCGAACAGGTTGGCTATGTCCTCGACTGTGTACTCGGTGTCCTCCACCACGTCATGCAGCAGGGCGGCGGTGATGGACTTGTATCCAAGACCTATCTCGCCTACGACTATCTTTGCAACCTCGATGGGATGCAGGATGTACGGCTCGCCTGAGCGCCTGCGCACGTCCTTGTGTGCCTGGTTGGCGAAGGCGAAGGCTTTCTGCACCACCTCGAACTCGTCGGAATCGGCACAGCGGGGCTCGGCCACCGCCTTGAGGGACTGCCAGTATCTGTCTATGAGCAGGTAATCTTCCTTGTCAAATGTTCTTACTGCCATAATATATCACTTGTTCTCCGTATCCCACTCGCTGATGTGATACGAGTCAACATTTTCATAACCGTATGTCAGTTCCGCACCGTATATGATGATCTGCCAGCTGAAGTTCAGCCAGATCAGGAACAGCGGAATTGCCGCCAGCACTCCGTACACGCTGTTGAGCCTTGCCACGAACACCTGGGTCTCGAGGTACAGGTACTGGAATATCACGAATACCACCGCGGCCACGATGGCGCTCTTGAACGCATTCTTGTATTTCACCTTGGCGGTGGGGATGTACTTGTACATGACCGACATGGTGAATGCCGATACTATGAAGAGGCCGAGGTATCCGAGGAACTTCGGCAGGAACTTGATGTCGGAAAGGTCGAGACCTATGAGGTTGGTGGCATTGGTGTAGTACACGATTCCCGTACCGAAGATGAGTATCAGGAAGGGTGAGAGGAAAAGCACCAGGAAGTAGAATCCGAAGCGCTTGTATATCTTGCGGGGGATCTTGCGTATGCCCCACACGTTGTTGAACACCCTTTCCACCTGGAACATCATCCACAGAATTGTCCACAGGAAGAACAGCGCCGACACAAGACCCACGGCTCCGCTCTGCGCGATTCCGAGGATGTTGTTGGACTTGTCTAGTATCATGTCCATAAGCTCGGGGTAGGCGGTGATGGTCTCGTGGAGGACTTCCGATATCTTCTCGGAAAGTCCGAGGCCGCCGCTGATCGCGAATATGAACGCACAGAAGGGGACCAGTGCAAGGGTCACGAAGTAGCTCAGGGCTACGCACTGGAAGCCCATCCTGTTCTCGGCGAAGGTGCCGAATGTGATACGCACGAGCTTTATGAAGCGGACGACGCGTCGGTAGGCGCGGCTGCTTTGAGTCGTGTCTATCTCCCAGATCCTGTCTGTGAAGAGGTCGGTTATCCTGTTGCCAATCTTCATCTAAAATAGGCTTAGCTGTTCTGCGGTGGCTTCCTTTGCGCCGCCGCCATTGTCTGTCATGAGGGCATCCTCCTCGGGTAGCAGGGCCCTGAATGCCTCCTCGCTGAGCACCGGTACGCCCAGCTGCTCGCATTTCTTTATCTTCTCGGGACCCGGCTTCGTGCCTGCGAGAAGGAAGCTTGTCTTGCTGCTCACGCTGGTGGAGTTCTTGCCTCCGTGGCGTGCTATGAGCTCCTTCATCGCGTCCCTGCTGATGCTGAAGTTGCCTGAAATCACAACCGTCTGCCCGTCGAGGGCGGCCGAGAGTCTGCCTTTGCCCTCTTCCACCGCGAGCTTTATGCCCTTGGCGCGCAGCCTTTCGATTTCTTCCTTGTGGAAGGGGTCGTTCATGTATTCGAACACGCTCCCTGCAATCACGTCGCCCACGTCCTCGACCTCGAGGAGTTGCTCCTGCGTGGCGGCTGCTATGGCGTCGATGTTGCCGAAGTGCCTTGCGATGCTGCGGGCTGTGGTCTCGCCGACGAAGCGTATTCCCAAAGCGAAGAGCACGCTCTCGAAGGCTGTGCCGCGCGACTCGTCAAGCGATTCAAAGAATCTCTGGACCGACTTCTCCTGCCATCCTTCCAGGGCCAGCAGCTGGTATGAGCTGAGGTCGTAGAGGTCGGCCGGGCAGCGCACCAGGCGGGCGTCGTAGAACTGTGAGACCGTGGCCTCGCCGGCAAGTATGTTCATCGCCTTGCGTCCGCAGAAATGTATGAGCCGGCCCTTTATCTGCTGCGGGCAGCCGTCCTGATTGGGGCAGAACCACTTTGCGTCCACCTTCACCAGGGGAGTGCCGCAGTCGGGGCAGGTGGCGGGGAATGCCGGACGCTGGGCGTCCTCTGGCCTTTGGGCAAGGTTCACTCCCGTTATCTTGGGTATTATCTCTCCGCCCTTCTCGACGTATACGAAGTCGCCTACGCGGACGTCGAGCAGAGCCATCTGGTCCTCGTTGTTGAGGGTCGCGCGCTTGACCACGGTGCCGCTGAGCTGCACGGGAGCCAGGTTAGCCACCGGAGTCACCGCGCCTGTGCGGCCTACCTGGTAGGAAATGCTCTGGAGCTCGGTGCATGCCTGCTCGGCCTTGAACTTGTATGCCACTGCCCAGCGCGGGCTCTTTGCAGTGTAGCCCAGTATGCGCTGCGCCTGCATCTCGTTTATCTTGATAACGCAGCCGTCAGTGGCGTAGGGGAGGAACTTGCGCTGCAGGTCCCAGTGGTCGATGAATGCCTTCACCTCGCCTATGCCGTGGCAGATGCGCCTGCTGTCTGATACGGGAAGGCCCCATGAGGCGGCCTTGGTAAGGGCCTCGTCGTGGGTGGTGAAGGTCACGCTCTGTGCGGGAATGTGGTAGAGCGTGCACATAAGGCCGCGCTTCGCTACCTCGTCAGGGTCTGAGAGCTTGAGCGAGCCGCTGGCCGCGTTGCGGGGATTAGCGAAGGGAGCCTCGTCGTTGTCGGCCCTCTCGGCGTTAAGCGCCTCGAAAGCCTTGTACGGCATCAGTATCTCACCGCGGATCTCAAGGTCGTCGGGGAAGTCGCCGTGCAGTTTCTGGGGGATGTTTGAGATGCGGCGCACGTTCTCGGTCACATCGTCGCCCTGCACGCCGTCACCGCGCGTGAGAGCACGGGTGAGGACGCCCTTGGTGTAGGTGAGGCAGATGGCGGTGCCGTCGAACTTGAGCTCGCAGCAGTAGCTGAAGTCCTCGTCGAGGGTCTTGTCGGCCCTGGCGGCGAATTCTTCGACCTCTGAGATCGAGTAGGTGTTGCCGAGCGACAGCATGGGGTAGCGGTGCTCGCGCTTCACGAACTCTCCTGACTTGAGGGTCTCGGCGTTCTCGGTTATGGAAGCGTCGATGTCGGAGCCGACCTTGCGGGTGGGGGAGTCGGCGGACTGGAACTCTGGCCAGGCCTCCTCAAGGGCCTCCAGCTCGTGCATCAGGGTGTCGAACTCATAGTCGGAGATAGCGGGGTTGTTATCAACGTAATAACGCCTGCTGTTCTCCCAGAGAATGGCCCTGAGTTCATCGATTCTTTGCTTTGCCGCGGACTTTTCCATATAAGTTACAAATATAATAATATTTGTGGAGAATTCAGGCGTTTGCTACATTGTCGCGTTTGTTTTCTTTGTTCAGTGAGCCATGCGGGCTCAAGGTGTTCCGTATTGAAGAAATGCGAGAGCAGTGACGGAATTATGATTATATTTGTAGAACGAACAACTAACAAAACTTGCTATGAAAAAGATCGACAAGCCTACGTATCTGTACGAAGGAGAGATTCTGGAAATCCAGAACTGGAATGAGAAGAAGGAAATCACATTTGACGAACTTGTCAACGCCGTCAGAGTGACCAGCGAAGCCTCGCAGGCTTCCGCGCTGAAAGCAGTCAACCGTATGCTTACTATGAGGAACTGGTTGATTGGCTACTACATCGTAGAATTTGAGCAGAACGGAAAAGAGAGGGCGCAGTATGGTGACAAACTGCTGAAACAACTTGAAGTGAAAGTTGATATACCTGGTATGACGGTAACAACATTCAAACTTTCGAGGTCTTTCTACAGACTCTATCCCCAAATGTCCGACCTGTTTGTTAACCCCACTTATATCCCTGAGCGAATTGGTGCGACAGCGTCGCACCAATTGCAAGCGATTGAGAGTCAAGCTATTCAAAAAGGTGCGACAGTGTCGCACCAATTCATGTCATCTCCGGAGGCACTGATTAGCAGACTATCATTCTCTCACATCAGGGAGCTTTTGACCATCGACGATCCTCTGGTCCGCTACTTCTACGAGCAGGAATGTATGCGCTGCATCTGGTCTGTCAGAGAACTGCGCCGTCAGATAGGAACCAACCTGCATATCCGCGTCGGACTGAGCAAGGATCCGGAAAAATGCCTGTCGCCATACAAGAACGGCAGCGACTCTGCCCAACTGCAGATCAGAGAGCCCTACACCTTCGAATTCCTCGGCCTGAAGCCACAGGATGTTATGAATGAATCAGACCTTGAAGACGCACTCATCAAGCATCTGCGGGCGTTCCTGCTCGAATTTGGCAAGGGAATGTGCTTCGAATCCCGCCAGCAGAGAATCATCATAGATGATGACTACTACTATCCCGACCTGATTTTCTACAATAGGATCGGGCACTTCTCCTTGATTGTCGAGCTCAAGAACGAACCTTTCTCGCACGAGAACTTCGGACAACTCAATTCATACGTCTCATATTGGAAAGAGAACGAAATGCAACCCGGAGACAATCCTCCGGTGGGGCTTCTCCTCTGCACCAAGAAAGGCAAGAAAATGGTCGAGTACGCCAAGGCCGGAATGGATAACACGCTCTTCGTCTCAACCTACCAGCTTCAGCTGCCGGACGAGAGTATATTGGAAACGTTCCTGCTGAGGCATCTTGAAGAAAATTCAATTGGTTGAAAAATGTGCGACAGTGTCGGACGAATTCATTTTCTCGGCCTGATGTCACTTCGTAAAATAGAAAAAGTCCCGCTTATGCTACACATAATCGCTCCTATTCATCCCGCTTCATCGCTTTGATAAATCGGTCCAACGTATTCCTGTCGACCTTGCAGATTTTGGCGATGGATCTTTTTGAGACATTGGCATTCAGCAGCTCCTTAATAAGGTTTTTCTTTGGATACAGTTTATACTTTGTGATATCGGTTTTGCTGCCAACCGGCCGTCCTAATAACACGCCTTCTGCTTTTTTCCTAGCAAGAGCTTCTTTTGTTCTCTGACTGATCAGATTCCTTTCGATCTCAGCTGACAAGCCAAAAGCGAAAGCCAGCACTTTACTTTGAATATCTTCGCCTAGTCGGTAATTGTCTTTGATTGTCCACACGCGGCATTCCTTCGTCATACAGATGTTGAGGATTTCCATTATCATAAACAGATTCCTCCCTAATCTAGAGAGCTCCGCACAAATAATTAAATCATCTTTTTGAACACGTTTCAACAATTTCCCTAACTCACGCTTGTTGTAGTTCTTTGTGCCACTGATAGTTTCTTCAATCCATCCGTCAATGTTGATGCTTTCACGTGCGACGAAATTGTTTATCTCGAACCTCTGGTTCTCGACGGTCTGCTTGTCGCTGCTGACCCTAATGTAACCGTAAACCATTTTTGTATGTATTTTTGTCAAAAGTTGTCTATGAACATAATAAACAGTACTTTTGTATATGGCAGCAAGCACCATGAAGCAATTTATAGTCTTTGAATTTCTTAGCTGATATTATACACATACATGTAAGGACTAATTTGCTTCAGGTTAGGATATTCCGAAATAGTCTGATATAAGAGTTTACTGTAAATCTGTATGATCGGCAAATACAAAGTCATAACCCTTTGCGGCAGCACGCGTTTCAAGGAGCAGTTCCTTGAAGCGCAGAAGCGCCTCACCCTAGAAGGTAATATCGTAATCAGCGTAGGACTCTTCGGCCATTCCGGCGACAACGAGGTCTGGACTGAAGGCACCAAGGAAATGCTGGACGATATGCATAAGCGCAAGATCGATATGTCTGATGAGATCTTCGTCATCAACGTCGGCGGCTACATCGGCAGCAGCACCAGGAGCGAGATCGAGTATGCCAAGGCCAATGGAAAGGCCGTGAAGTATTTAAGTACCCCGGACAATGACTGAGCCTTTGTTGCCAAGTATTTTTTGGATATATAAAAATTAAGCGTATATTTGCAGTCCCGACGGTGCGTTGGCCGAGTGGCTAGGCGCAGGTCTGCAAAACCTGTCACAGTGGTTCGATTCCGCTACGCACCTCCACTACCCTCAATAGATGCTCTCTATTGAGGGTTTTTCTTTTATGGTACCGTTTTTGGTGCCATTTTGGTGCCATTATTTGGGTATAATGGACATTTTCGGTTGGTAAAACCCTATATAACAATTTGACACATTGACACTTATATCTACTTTTATGGAAGTCGTTTCATAAAAGTCTTGATATGGGGAAAATAAGGAGGCGAAATCATTGTCCAAAATGTGGTTCTCTGAATGTGATAAAATGGGGTGTCAGAGCTGGCCATCAGCGATATAAATGCAAGGATTGTCAAAGTCTGTTCACTCCAACGCGTCCCGATGTGTCGGCGAATAATCGCTTCGTATGGTTCCGAAAATGGATATCCGGGAAGCAACGTATCGAAGACATCGCGGCAGAAAGCGGATACAGCTCAAGGCAGCTCAGACGCTGGTTTGATGAATATCTTGCCAATGCCCCGGAGTGGAAAATACAGCATCGTAAAGCATATCACGTTATGATTGACGGCACCTGGTTCAGCGAGAACCATTGCCTTGTCATCTACAGAGATGCAGACTCCAAATCAACGATATATTATCGCTTCGCGGAAGATGAGAATGAATATGAAATCATCCGAGATCTTCAGGCGTTCAAAGCCTTGAGGTTGCGCATATCCAGCTTCACGACCGACGGCGGGGACGATATTATCAGAGCCATCAAATATGTGTATCCATATACCACCAGACAGCGCTGCGTGGTCCATATTGAGCGGGAATGTCTTGGCTGGCTCACCCAGCATCCCAAGTCTTCGGCTGGCATATTATTGAGACGGCTAGTCTGCCAAATCAGCCATATCAAGACCAATAACGACAAGCTGTATTGGATAAAAGAACTGAACAAGTGGCACGAAGACTACGAGGAGTTCATCAAGCAGAAGACGGTCAACAAGGAAACAGGAGAACTGACATATACTCACGATAGCGTCAGGCGGGCATATATCCATCTTCACAGGGCAATTCCCAACATGTTCAAATACATCGATGAACCTGATGTCCCCAACAATACAAACAGCCTAGAGTCATTCTTTGGGCACTTGAAGGACAATCTAAGAATACATCGCGGACTATCTCCGGAACACCAGGACAACTTCATCAAATGGTATCTATACTTCGCAGATGAGAAGAAAAAGAAAGACAGGTGACGCAGCCTCGCATTACGCGGCTCGGCTGCTACAGCTCGCCGCTGCGGTGGGCTCTGTGGAATGGCACTCCTCGCGGCGGCTGTCACCAACCATTTTTGTCACTATCACCAACCATTTATGTCCACATTACCATTATTTGCAAATGCCCCGAACCTCCATAAAAGGCCCGGGGCGATACGATTCTAAAAGAAGTGTTTCTTTATGGCCACTTCTTCCGCGAAGATACAAAAATTTCCTCAATCCTTACATTTCAACTATCTTTGCGTACGGGTTTCGGTCAGCTGCAGAACCATTTTTGCAGAATTATGACAATCCTCATCGACCCCGGCCACGGACGCAACACGGCCGGAAAACGAAGCCCTGACGGACGCTTTCTCGAATACAGATTCAACCGTCAAGTCTCGAATCTCATCGTAGCAGATTTATTGGACAAAGGCCACGACGCGCGGCTAATAGTCCCGGAAGAGACCGACATCCCCCTGTTGGAACGCTGCAACAGAGCTAACGCCATCGCCTATACAGAAGGTATCAACAAAACCATCCTGGTATCAATCCACGCCAACGCTTTCGGCGATGGCCACGAGTGGACAAAGCCTTCTGGATGGAGTGTCTATACAAGCAAAGGCCGCACGAAATCCGACAACCTCGCAACCTGCCTCGCCGAAGCCGCAAAGAAATATCTTCCCAATATGAAACTGCGTGCCGACTTCTCCGATGGGGACGTTGACTATGAGGAAAGTTTCTTCATCCTGCGCAGGACCCTTTGCCCCGCAGTACTCACCGAAAACGGTTTCTACACCAATGAAGATGACCTCAGATTTATGGAATCGCAGACCGGCATCAGAGCAATCGCGGATCTGCACGTCGAGGGAATCACCGAATACCTGCTCAGCTTCTGAAGAACAGACAGCCCTTCCAGGTATCACGCCAATTCTCGCCATCTTCCCAGAAATTGCACATCTCATTCTCGAAGCCGTCGAAATACGCCCACCAAAGCCTGGTGAACAGCTCATCATACCTTGACGGCCCGAAATGCCGGTTCTCAAGGCACAGGAAATACGCATAGCAACCAAGAACCCTCATCACAGCCTCACAGTCCGTACAAGCCGTAATCTGGGCATCATCCTCCCGGTCCACCTCTGCAAACTCCTGCAGCAACACCGCAGCGGCAACCTTCGGCACCATCTCCAATATCGTATCGAGATGACGCTCATCATAGAAATAATCCATCGGATGCACCTTCCGCATTTCGCCGCGCCGGATGTAATCCACCGTATCCTCCAGCATCCCGTTCCCCGGCTCAAGCAGCCAAGCCTTGCTCCTCACAAGGTACTCCGGACTCTTCTCTGCAAGAGAAAGCCAATCCTCATCCACAAAGATATCAAGTCTGAACTCAAGACCAAGTTCAGAATCAGGCTCAGCCAGATTCACCTCCAGCTGATGCCTCAGCTCCCTGTCAACGATATCGCGTTCCATAACTCAATATGAGCAAAGACTGTACCCACGTTCAAAAACATATGGACCTCCACTTGCCGCTCTCAGACCCCCTGGCAAGGGAAAAGATGCGCGAACAAGCTTTGGCCCATACGGGAAGTATGGACATCCGCCTGTTACGCTTTGCATCTTTAAATAAACTGCCAGGTTTCTGAGAATGCGCGTAATCAGCAAATGTGCTGTTATTTTCAATATAAGGACAAGTGTGTCTTGCTACTCTTTGTCGAAAGCAAAGTTACATCATTTTTGCGAAAGTCCACACTTTCACCCTCTTTTGGTGGACTTTACCCCCTTCTCAGTCCAAAAAAGCCGTATTGTCCCACGAAATGCGACAATTGTTTTGTACCTTTGAGTCCAAGCAAGTTTTCAACAAAGAATAATAAACAAGTAATAATATCATTTATGTCAAAGCTCAATATTGACCAGAAATCAATTAAATCATTGTTTTCTGATAACAAATCCGACTTCCTTATTCCTGATTACCAAAGGCCTTATGCTTGGCAAATTGCCGAATGCCAGACATTGTGGGAAGACACCTTCTCATTTGCCATTCCCGAGAATGATTATCAGAAATTCAAATCCGGCGACGAATATTTCCTTGGTCCTATTGTGACGTTCAAAAATTCTGATGGCAAGCTGGAGATTATCGATGGCCAGCAAAGGCTTACGACACTGATGCTGTTACTTCGGGCTCTCTACACCCATTATCTGGTAGCTCAGGATGCTCAAACTGTCAAGACTCGGGAGGAGATTGCAAAATGTATCTGGAAAACCGATGAATTCAGCAATCCGATAATGGACCAGCTCAAGATAGATTCTCAGGTAGCAACCGATGAAGTCAAGGATGAATTTTTGACTATTCTGCTGAAAGGTGAGGCACCGGAATCAATGAAAAGCAATTATGCAATCAACTATCGGTTCTTCCAAGGCAAAATAAAAGAGTTGATCAACAAAATGCCAAGTTCATTCATGTACTATCCGGTGCGTTTGATGAACAACTGCATACTTCTTCCTATCGAGGCGGAATCACAGGATACTGCGCTTACCATCTTCTCCACATTGAATAACCGTGGACTTCCGCTTTCAGATGCGGACATCTTCAAAGCACAGTTCTATAAGTACTACACGAAAAAAGGAACAAAGGATAACTTCGTCCAGCGTTGGAGCAAGCTTAATACCCTTTGCGAAAAAATATTTCATCCCATCACCGGAACTCCGATGGATGAACTCTTTACAAAGTATATGTACTATGAACGTGCAAAGCAGAGGATAGATTCTTCAACTACCGAGGCTCTCAGGAAATTTTACGGCAAAGATGATTATGCAATACTGAAGAACGACTCCACTTTCCAGAATCTTGAAGACCTTGCCAAGTTCTGGGAGGATGTTTATACCCAGAATGAAGACAGATTTTCACAGGAGATACTTCGCAAACTGTATGTACTTTGCTACGCTCCCAACAGTATGTGGGGCTATGTGTTGTCTGTTTACTATATGAGAAACCGTCAGCAGGATGGACTTCTTGAAGAAGGGCCACTCGCTATGTTCCTCGACAAGATAACGGCCTTTATTTGGTCTTATGCCGTTACCAATCCTGGTGTCAACTCCCTCAGAACACCTATCTATGCGGAAATGATAAATATTATCGATGGGAAATCCGTCGAATTTGAGAAGTTCAAATTTGATAAGACATCACTTTCAACATCTTTCGGCAACTACGAATTCCGCAACACCCGTCCTATCACAAAATCAATGTTGACTTGGTGGGCAATAAACTATTCCAATCAAGAACTGCCTTCTCTGGAGACCACCTTTGACATCGAACACATCTATGCACGTAACCGCAATGAGAAAGAACAATCTCTTTCCAATCCGCTCAAAGTGGAGTCTCTTGGTAATAAGGCCGTTCTGGAGAAGAGAATCAACATACGCGCATCAGATTACCGCTTTGAGGACAAAAAGAAATACTATAACGGATACACTAATGGCCAAGGGAAAGACAAGGAAGGCACAATCGTCAAGGAACTTATCGAAATGTCGGCTTCAAAATCAGATTTCACAGAAGCAGATATTGATGCGAGACGCACTACTATGCTTGAGTCTTTCTATGCGTTTGTTGAATCCAACGGCTTGATGAAATGAAATCTTACGCCCTCTTTCAGGAATACATCTGGTTGGTGAACACCATCTTCCGCGCAGGCAAGATCAGCCTTGAGGAAATCAATCGCAAATGGGTCGAAACCGATATGTCGGAAGGCCTTCCGATGGTCCGCAGTACATTCAACCGTCACAAGGATGCCATTCAGGATATGTTCGGCATCGATATCGAGTGCGACAAACGCTGCGGCTTCAAATACTACATCGGTAATCCGGAAGCCCTTCAGGAAGAAACCATACAGAACTGGATGCTCTCCACTCTCTCGGTCAATTCAGTGCTGGCAGAAAGCAAAGCCGTAGCAGACCGCATTCTTCTGGAGCCTATTCCGTCAGATGGAGAAGATCTTCACAAATTCATCGAGGCGATGAAACGCAGCGTCCGGATAGATGTCATCTACCACAGATACGCCGCCGAAGATGACTCAACGATGACGGTGGAACCATACTGCGTCAAACTCTTCAAACGCCGCTGGTACGCCCTCGTGAAGTCAATCAAGCACGGCAACTACTTCACCCTGGCATTCGACCGCATCAAGTCCATAAGTCTCACCACGGATAAATTCACGCTTGATTCGGACTTTGATGCCGCATCCTGGTTCAAGGAAAGCTACGGTATAGTACGTGACGATGAAGAAGAGCTCCAGACCATTCGCATCAGAGCATTCGGGCAAGAAGTCTTCTATATGCGCGACCTACCCTTCCATTGTACACAAAAAGAGGTTGAGACGACCGAAGACTGGTCAGACTTTGAACTGCAGATACGTCCTA
>JAKSKK010000020.1 GCA_024401745.1 Bacteroidales bacterium | reverse complement strand
TCTCTGAGGCCATTTTATAAACTTTAATCACAGCAGTTCAACTGCTGATTGGAATAATTAATTAGTGAATTACACAAATATAATAATAATCGCCCCAAATTATTTAAATTTGTAAAGTAAATACTTGATCGAAAGATGCGTAGATTCTTCCTTTCAGCAATCCTTATCCTGAGTGCCGTGATGCTTTCGGCGCAGACCCGCGTCAAGGTCGCCTGCGTGGGCGACAGCGTCACCTACGGATACGGCATTTCCGACCGCGACAACGACTCATACCCGGCACAGCTGCAGCGCATGCTGGGCGAGGGCTATGACGTACGCAACTTCGGCCATAACGGGGCTACGCTCCTGCGCAAGGGCCATCGCCCTTACAATACCTTGCCGGAATATGGCGAGGCCCTTGACTTCAAGGCCGACCTCGTGATCATCCACCTCGGCCTGAACGACACCGACCCCCGCAACTGGCCCAACTATTCAGAGGAATTCATCCCTGATTACAAGGCACTTATCAACGATTTCCGCGCTGCTAACCCGAATGCGAAGATATGGATCTGCAGGATGACCCCCATCATGCACGGCCACTGGCGCTTCCTCAGCGGAACACGCGACTGGCACGCCCAGGAGCAGAAGGCCATAGACCAGATTGCAGCCACCTCCGATGTGGGCCTGATCGACCTCTTCGAGCCGCTCATCACACGCCCGGACCTCTTTGCCGACAATCTCCACCCTTCACCTGAGGGTGCCGGCATCATCGCAAAGACCGTCTACGAGGCCCTGACCGGCGACTTCGGCGGCCTGCAGCTCTCGGCGATGTATACCGACAACATGGTCATCCAGCGTGACAAGCCTATACGCTTCAGCGGCAAGGCAGACTGCGGCGCCAAGGTCAAGGTCCGCTTCGCCGGAAAGAAGCAGAGCGTTGAGGCCGGTACAGACGGCAGGTGGGCTGTGGAGTTCCCCGCAATGCCTGTCGGCGGCCCGTACAGGCTTGAGATATCCGACAAGACAAAGGAATTCGCCTTCAGCAACGTCTGGGTCGGAGAGGTCTGGGCCTGCGCAGGGCAGTCCAACATGGAGTTCAAGCTTGCCCAGTGCAGCACTGCGAAGGAAGACATCGCAGCTGCGGGCGAGCAGGACAGGCTGCACCTCTTCAACATGAAGGAGAACTGGCTGACGTACGATTTCGAGTGGCCTCAGAGCGCGCTGGATTCAGTGAACCACCTGCAGTATCTCACCCCCATGGGATGGGAGATGAGCAGTTCTGATTCCGCTAAGGACTTCACGGCCGTGGGCTACCATTTCGGCCGTGCCCTTGCCGACAGCCTTGGCTGCCACGTGGGCCTCATCAGCTGCGCGGTAGGCGGCTCCACCACCGAATCGTGGGTTGACCGCAAGGTGCTCGCATGGGACTATCCTCAGGTGCTGAACGATTGGATAAACGGTGACTTCGGCCAGGAGTGGGCCCGTGGCAGATGCAGGAAGAACATCGCGCAGGCAATCAATCCGCTGCAGCGCCACCCGTATCAGCCCGGCTACCTCTATGATGCCGGAATTCTCCAGATGGACGGCTGGAACGTAAAGGGCGTGATCTTCTATCAGGGTGAGTCAAACGCGCACTGCATGGAGACCTACGCCGATCTTTTCAAGCTTATGGTCAAGAGCTTCCGCAATTACTGGGGCGATGATCTCGCCATCCAGATGGTGCAGCTTTCCGGAATAGGCAACCGCCCCAGCTGGCCATGGTTCCGCGACGTGCAGCGCAGGCTTTCCGAGAGCATCAGTGGGGTGGGCCTTACGGTCTGCTCCGACCTCGGGCACCCCACCGACGTGCACCCGAAAGACAAGAAACCCGTTGGCGAACGTTCAGCCGTATGCGTGCTTCATGACTTCTACGGCCGCGGGGACGTGATTCCATCCGGCCCGGTATACAGGAGCTTTGCAGTGGAAGGCGGCAGGCTCCGCCTCAGCTTTGACTACGCTGAAGGCCTGAGCGTCAGCAAGGGCTTTGAGATTGCAGGAGCAGACGGCATCTACTATCCCGCAGACGCAAAGGTCGAGGGGAAGACCATAGTCCTGCAGGCTAAGGAGGTCAAGAACCCTTGCGCCCTTCGATATGCATGGCAGCCCAACCCTGCTGAGGCCGACCTTACCAACATCAGCGGCATTCCCGCATCCACATTCAGAGACGAAAAATAACCAAACATGAACAGAAAGTACATCGTTGCAGCACTTGCAGCCCTCATGATCTGCGCTTCGGCATCTGCCGACAAGCCATTCCGCAACCACAGATACGACGCCATGGGCATCATGCCCGTGCATCAGGGCGACATCGTGTTCGTGGGCAACAGCATCACCAACATGCATGAATGGTGGGAGGCCTTCGGCTGCCAGCAGAACATCCTGAACCGTGGCGTATCGGGCTGCGTGTCTTCGGAAACGCTGGAGAATATATGTGGCATTGCCGCAGGAAAGCCGGCGAAGGTCTTCCTGATGATAGGCACGAACGACCTCGCGACCGATGGCCTTGACGACCCGCAGAAGATTCTTTCGAACGTGAAGGAGATGGTTGCCTGCTTCAAGGCTGAAAGCCCTGAGACACAGATATATGTCCAGAGCGTTCTGCCGGTTGGTGAGGGCAACCGCCGCTCCGCTGAGTCCATCATCGCGCTCAACGCTCTCTACAGGGAATTCTGCGAGGCGGAGGGCTTGACATACGTTGACCTCTGGTCAAAGTTCGTGGTGCCCGGCACGACGGTCATGAATCCTGCGTATTCCCTTGACGGCCTGCATCTCTATCCTTCAGGCTACAAGGTATGGTGCGACGAGATCGCCCAGTACGTAGGCACAGACTGCAGCTATGTCGAGGGAGAACTCGACAACTGCGACCTTCCCGGCAGCTTCGGGATGCGCGCGGCGGCCTTCGGCTGGCAGCCTCTCGACGAGGACGACATAGTCATCATAGGCGACGAGATGATTCACGGCGGCGAGTGGCACGAGCTCCTCGGCAGCCCGAGGGTCAAGAACCGCGGAACCTGCTGGGGCTTCGGCGGCCCCATGATACAGAACATCCAGGACGAGCTCCCCGCCATCTTCAAGTCAGGAAAGTCGCCCGAGCAGATATACCTGCACATCGGCGCGGCAGAGGTGGCCAACAATGCCCCCCTAGATTCGATCCTGGTGCGTTACCGCAGGCTTGCTGAGGCCATAAAGGCCACTGCGCCCGGCTCCAAGCTGTTCCTCATGACCCCTCAGCCGGTCTACTATTCCCACAACAAGACCGCCGATGCCGACTCGGTGAATACCGGCATCAAGGCCATTGCAGATGAGCTTGGCGTCGGATTCGTCGACATCCACACGCCCCTTTGCAAGGACGGCAGGGGAGACATCAACTATGTGAACGGCAACTACGTGTATGGCAAGGGCTACCTCAAGATCGCCCGCATACTGGCCGAGTCCATGGGCCTGCCCGTGCCTCCCGTCTCATACGCCACCAGGAACACCGCATTCACCGGACGTGGCAACGAGGGCGAGACTCTGGTGACCTATACCGTATCTCCCGACAAGCCCGTCAAGCTCCGCAAGATGGCCGTGACGCTGGATGCAGCAGCCACTGACGTAACAGCACTTTCAGTCAGGAAGGACGGTGAACTGCTCGGCAAGGTGAAGGTCAAGGCCGGAAAGAGCGCATACCGCATTCCGTGTCGCACCGTCATCAGTGACCTCGCGGACGTCGAGCTCTGTGCCGACATCGCCGAGGATGCAGCTGAGGGCGGCACCGTCGGCGCTGATATAGTGAAGGTCCGCATGGGTGGAAAGTGGCTGCCCGTTCAGGCTCCTGCACCCGGCAGCAGAGAGATACTCCTGCGCCGCGTGAAGGTGCTCGGTCAGGGAGACTACAACACCACCGGATACCGCATCCCCGCGATAGAGTGCCTGCAGGACGGCACTCTGCTCATAACCACCGACCGTCGCAAGGACAACGACCTCGACCTTCCTGAGGACATCGACGTGATTGCCCAGCGCAGCACCGACGGTGGCAGGACCTGGTCTGACCCCATAACCGTCATCGAAGGTCAGGGCTGGGGCAAGGGCTATGGCGACGCCGCGCTGATTCAGGCGGAAGACGGCACCATCGCCTGTGCATTCAGCGGCGGCCCCGGACTCTGGGCATCCAATCTCGAGAACCCCCAGCGCAACTACATATCCCTGAGCCACGACGGCGGCCTGACCTGGGAGGAGCCCTTCGACTGCACCTCCATGCTCTGGGGACCTGACGCAGTTAACCCCGAGTGCAGGGAATACCACAGCGCATTCTTCGGCTCAGGCCACGGCCTGAAGCTGACGAAGGGCGAGCACGCCGGCAGAATCATGTTCGTTGCCGCAGTTCACTCCAATCAGAGCTGGAGATTCTATAACTATGCGTTCTACTCTGACGACAACGGCAGGACCTGGAACGTCTCCAAGTGCGCTTTTGACGGCGGCGACGAGGCCAAGGTGGTCGAACTTGCCGACGGGCGGATCATGATGAGCGTGCGCCGTTCCGGCGAGAGGGGATACAACATCTCCGACGACGGCGGCGAGACCTGGGGCGAGCAGGGCCTCTGGAAGGACATCTGCACCAATGCCTGCGACGGCGACATCATCAACGTGGGAGACAGCCTGCTGCTGCAGTCGGTTCCCAACGACATGTCGCGCCGCAACGTGAGCGTGTTCATCAGCCGCGACAACGGCCAGAGCTGGCCTCAGGTGAAGAGCCTCTGCAGGTACGAGTCGGTCTACTCTTCGCTGGCAATCCTGCCCGACGGCACCATTGGCGCATACATCGAGGAGAACCCCAAGGTGGAGTTCGACATGTACTTCCTTAATTTCTCGGTAGACTGGCTTACAAGATAAAGGCCTTGTACACAAGGACTTTCAGGGCGCGCCACGCGTCCTTGAGGCGGCCTGTCAGGGACTTGTCCTTGACGTATGCCCTGCCGTGGAAGCTGTATCTGAACCAGGGGTGGTTCTGGGCGCACTGTCCCTGGGGCAGGAAATGGTCGTGCTGCAGGCCGGTCTTCCAGAAGCAGTATGACTGGGTCATCTGGTCGCGGTTGGTCCAGGTCCTGAGCATCTCCCACCAGAGCTCGTCGAACTCACGCACGGCGGGGTCATCGTGCTTCCGGAGGATCACGTTCGTCTCGTCCAGGCCATAGTGCCGCGGGAATCCTTCCTTCCTGAGGAACCTTACGACCCTGGCGAGTCTGCAGAAACTTTCCCTGTCGTTCTGCAGGATCCTCAGCGACTCGTTGTAGGCATCGTCGCGCTGCGGATGGTGCAGACCGGCGAAGAGGACTCCGTCAGAAATCATCTCCTCCACCTTGCTGAAGAAGGCGGGGTCCACGATGTCGATGTTGCCGTCGATCCAGAGGCAGTATTCGTATCCTTCAGGCAGGACCAAGTGCGGGTTCAGTTTGGCGTAGCGTGCGAGCTGAGTGTTGTCCCTGGCCTGCCATGTAATGGGAGCATCCTGCCCGAAACAGACGAAGTCTGCCCAGTCGGGAAGGGCCGTCGGGCGGGACACGGAATCGTATCCTCCTGTCACACAGGTATAGACAATCAGCTTGTTTGCCATAGAGACACAAAAATAGAGAATATTTTGTACATTTGTGGTATGCGCTATTGTTTTGTTATACTTCACTATATGGCACACGGTGCAAGCCGTTGCTGCCTCGATGCACTCATCAGGGTGCTGCCCGGTGCAGACAGTTCCATCGTCATAGTCGACAACGGCTCGCCCGACGGCAGCGGAGCCCAGCTCCAGGAAGAGTTCGCCGGGAATCCCCGCGTGTCATTCGTGACTCTCAAGGAGAACGTCGGCTTTGCAAGGGGCAACAACGAAGGCTACAGGTACGCCAAGGAGCATTTCGACCCTGACTTCATCATCATGATGAACAACGATATCCTGATCACGGATCCCGCCTTCCTTGACAAGATATCCGCCGAGTATGAGGCGAATCCCTTCGCGGTGCTCGGCCCCGACATCTTCGTGCCGCTCCAGGACCGCCACCAGAATCCCGCCCGCCTGCAGCCCATGACCAAGGACGAGGCCATGGCCATCAGGAAGAAGTATGCACGCAAGAACCGCCATTTCTTCTACAACTACACCACGTGGAACCTCAAGCTGGCTTTCTGGCTTGACAAGTACCCCACACCCGCCGACCAGGGCAGCGCAGATCCTCATGACGGATGCGTCCTCCACGGTGCCTGCTATATCTTCTCACGGGACTTCATCGCAAAGCGCGAGCATGCCTTCAATCCCGCAACCTTCCTGTACATGGAGGAGGACATCCTTCAGCTGGAGTGCTCCCGCGCAGGCCTGAAGATGCATTATTCGCCTGCACTGCAGGTGACCCATCTCGAAGACGCCTCCACCCGCGCCGCATACGGCTCGGTCTACAAGCGCACCAAGTTCAAGTGTGCGAAGCTGGTGGAATCGCTGGACATCTTCATCGGAATGCTTGGCGGTGAGTAACGGGATGACTGTCAGGAAGGCGACGCTGATCAATGCGTCCGGCAA
This sequence comes from Bacteroidales bacterium, assembly GCA_024401745.1. Classification (GTDB taxonomy): domain Bacteria; phylum Bacteroidota; class Bacteroidia; order Bacteroidales; family UBA932; genus Cryptobacteroides. Next base: position 29,845 of record JAKSKK010000020.1, on the reverse strand, counting down.
GTACCTGAAGGTCATCCTCACGGTGCTGGTCAATGCCATCCTCGCACGTATCCTCACTCCCTTCGACTTCGGCGTCGTTGCCGTAATCACGGTATTCTCGACCTTCTTCGCGACCCTTTCCGACATGGGCCTCGGCCCCGCGATAGTCCAGAAGAAGGACCTCACCCGTTCCGACATCGACAATCTCTTCACCTACTCGGTGTATGTGGCCCTGGGCCTCAGCGCCATCTTCATGCTGTGCGCGTTCCCCATTGCGGCCTTCTACAAGGACAGCATCTATCTCAAGCCCACCTTCCTGCTGACCATCTCACTGTTCTTCAATGCCCTGAACATGGTGCCGAACGGCATGCTGAACAGAGACAAGAAGTTCGTGACCATCGCGGTGCGCACCGTGGTGGTGTACGTGGTGTCGGCGGTGATATCGATATGGCTGGCGCTGCACGGCTGGCGCTTCTACGCCCTGGTGGCGCAGGCCATACTGTCGTCGGTGCTGCAGTTCATCTGGAACTATCTGTCCACCAGGCCCCGCATTGTGGCCCGCCCTTCCATAGAATCGGTCAACAAGGTCAGGACGTACTCACTGTACCAGTTCGCCTTCAACGTGGTCAACTACTTCGCCCGCAACCTCGACAACCTGCTCGCGGGCAAGTTCATGGGCGAGGTGAATCTCGGCAACTACAACAAGGCCTACAACCTGATGCTCTTCCCTGTGAGCAACCTCTCCGGGGTGGTGTCGCCGGTGCTGCATCCCATACTGTCTGACTATCAGGACGATCCCGAGGGAATATACAGGCGCTACATGCGTCTGGTGCGGTTCCTGTGGTGTCTTGGCATATTCGTGGCGGCGTTCGCCTTCCTTGCCGCCGAGGAGATAATAGGCATACTCTACGGCCCGCAGTGGGAGCCCTGCGTAGTCTGCTTCAGGCTGCTGGCCATCGCAATAATACCGCAGATGATAAACGCCAGCGCCGGTGCCATCTTCCAGGCCCTGGGCAACACCAGGCTGCTGTTCCTCAGCACCTGCGTGAACACAGTCGTGACCCTGGCTGCGATATGCATAGGCGTATTTGCAGGAAAGTCGATCGAGGTCCTGTCGCTCTGCGTGGCGATATCCTACGTGTTCCATTTCATCTGCGCATTCTGGTTCCTCATCAGGCGCGGCTTCCGCTTCAGCGCCGGAAGGTTCCTTAAGGAACTCACCCCCGAAATCATAATGACCGCGGTCATGATCGCGGCCGTGCTGCTGTTCCCGTTCCACACCGACGGACTCGTGCTGTCGCTCGTGGTCAAGACGGCATACATACTTGTAATCTATGCAGCCATGATGCTGCTATCACGCGAATTCAAACTCTTCAAGCTTAAATGAAACACCTGACTGCCATTCTTGCGGCCATCATCGCATGCTCCGCACTCAATGCACAGCCATGGCAGCCCAAGCCGTGGCCCGTACTCACCAGCTATGACTCAGCGCATCTGCAGCGCGTTGCCCTGCCTCTGGGAGGCATAGGCACAGGAACCGTCTCGCTCGGCGGACGCGGAGAGCTCCGCGACTGGGAGATAATGAACGTGCCGGGCAAGGGTTTCAGCACCATCAGGGACGGTAATGACGCTCCGTTCTTTGCAATATACACCCGCACTGCAAGCGAAGGGGAGAAGACCCGCCTGCTGGCCGGGCCGCTCTACCCTCAGGAATACCTCAACTGCGAGGGCCAGCCGGTCAACCACCACGGTCTGCCTCGCTTCCGCCACGCCTCGTTCGACGCCGCATATCCCTTCGGGCAGGTCAATCTCTCCGACGAAGCCATGCCCGTGAAGGTCAGGATCAAGGGCTTCAACCCCCTGGTTCCCGGCGATGTGCAGGAGAGCAGCCTTCCCCTTGCGGTGCTCAGCTATGAAGTCACCAACACCACGGGCGAACCCGTTGAGGTGTCGGTCTGCGGTTCCATCCGCAATTTCGTGGGCAGGGACGGTAGAGAGAACAGCACGAGCGGCTACGGCTACAAGAACCCCATAGGTTCCGCTGACAACAGGAACGAGTACAGGGAGAACCCTTCCGCAGGGCTGAAGGGCCTGTATTTCTATTCTGAGGGCGTGGATGAGAAGAGCCCCGCCTGGGGCAACCTCTCCCTCGTGACCGATTCCGACCAGCAGGTCACCTACAGGACCTTCTCAGTCGACAATTCATGGGCCAACAGCATCCTGAACTTTTGGGATGACCTCAGCGACGACGGCGTAATCTCCAACCCTGTGGCCAATGTGCGCCACACCGTGGGCAATGACCAGGACCCCATGGGTTCCCTTGCCGTCAAGTCGACCCTCGCACCCGGCGAGTCGAAAGTCTTCAACTTCTACCTGACCTGGAACTTCCCCAACAGGATTGCCTGGGCCTGGGACAACCATATCGTGGGCAACTACTACAGCCAGGAGTATCCCGATTCCTGGGATGCGGCATCGAGGATCGTTCCTTTCATGGATGCATACGAATCAAGGACGCTGGCATTTGTGAATGCCCTGCTGTCGTCATCCTACCCTGATTCCATCAAGGAGGCTGCCCTCTATAATCTGAACGTTCTCCGCTCCCAGACGGTCTTCCGCATTGCCGACGGCCATCTGATGGGATGGGAAGGCGTGATGGACAGGTTCGGTTCATGCATGGGTTCCTGCACTCACGTGTGGAACTACGAGACTGCGACAGCATTCCTGTTCCCCGAGCTCGCGAGGACCATGCGCGACGTGGAGTTCAACATCGCTCTGCATGACGATGGCGCCATGGCGTTCCGCACCGAACTGCCCTTCGACACCGGCCAGAACAGAGACACTGCCGCCGACGGCCAGCTGGGCTGCATCATGAAGCTCTACCGCGAGTGGCAGATCTGCGGCATGAATGACTATCTGGCCGCCTACTGGGAGCAGTGTAAGCGCGCCCTCTCATACGCCTGGGTAGAAGGCGGATGGGATGCCAACGAGGACGGAATCATGGAGGGCTCGCAGCACAACACCATGGACGTGAACTACTTCGGCCCCAACAGCCAGATGACCTTCTGGTACATGGGAGCCCTGCGTGCAGCCGAGGAGATGGCCCTTGCCATGAAGGACAAGGCTTTTGCGAAGAAATGCCACGCCATCTTCGAGAAGGCATCGGCATACGCCGACGGAGTCCTCTTCAACGGCGAGTACTACGAGCAGAAGATAACCGACCCCGAGACCTTCGAGTTCCTTCCCGAGGACTCCGACAAGATACCTCCTTTCCAGCTTGGAAAGGCCTGCCTGGTCGACCAGCTTGTAGGCCAGTACATGGCACATATCTGCGGCCTGGGCTATCTTGCCAGCAAGGACAACATACGCACTACGCTGCAGAGCATAATGAAGTACAACTATCACGAGAACCTGTACGGCCACTTCAACAACATGCGCACCTATCTCTTCGAGGATGAGGCCGGCATGCTGATGGCCGCATGGCCGAAGGGTCGCCTGGAGGTTCCGTTCCCGTATTTCAACGAGTCAATGACGGGCTTCGAGTACACTGCGGCAACGGGCATGATTTACGAGGGAATGGTGGATGAAGGCGTCAAGTGCGTCAGCTCCATCCGCGACCGCTTCGACGGCGCAAAGCGCAACCCCTTCAGCGAGCCCGAGTGCGGTCACCACTACGCAAGGTCCATGGCCAGCTGGTCAACGATCCTGGCGTACAGCGACTTCCATTACTCAGGAGTTGACAAGACCATGTCCATCACCGGCAATCCCGGCAAATGGTTCTGGAGCGTAGGCAGCGCTTGGGGAACCGTGACCAATGAAAACGGCAAGACCACCCTCGAGGTCATCGAAGGCGGTCTTGAGCTGAATTCATTCCGGGCCGGCGACCGTGTGTACAAGAAGAAGTTCACGGTATCCCAGTGGGAACCGTTCACCTTCTAGTCTATCTCCTTAAGCAGTTCCTCCACAGCGGCCCTGAGCTGTGAGTCCTCCCCCTTGACCACGGTCTCGGGAGCGTTGAGGACGTAGATGTCGGGTTCCAGCTGGTCGCCCTCGAGGTAGCCGCCCTCCACCTTCTCATATCCTACCACGGGCACGCCGAACACGAGGCTCGGGTCCTGCATGGTGATCCAGTTCACGCTGCTCATGGTGCCGGGAACAGGTGCGCCCACCAGCTTTCCTATCTTCATGTGGCTATATACCCAGGGCGTGCCGTGTGCGTTGCTGTAGTTGGCCTCGCACTGCAGCATGATGCTGGGTTTGTTCCAGCGGCGGCTGGGCATGTCGCATGTAGCGCGGCCTCGGATGACCTGGGTGAGGTACTTCTCGCCGCTGAAGAGTATCTCAATGTCCTCGTGCATGCGTCCGCCACCGTTGAAGCGGGTGTCGATCACTATGCCGTCGCACTTGTTGTACTTGCCGAGTATGTCGGAGTACATGGGGCGGAAACTGCCGTCGTTCATCTGCTTGATATGCACATAGCCGAGGCGCCCGCCCGACCATTTCTCGACGTCGGCCGCACGCTGCTTGATCCAACGCTGATAGAGCAGGTCGTTCATCGCTGAAGAGCTGATGGGAAGGACTACCTCGTCCTTTCCGCCCTTGATGCTTACCAGGGTCTTTTTGCCCGCCTTGCTCATGAGCAGCACGCTGATGTCCTGCTCGGCTGTGATCTCCTGACCGTCGATGTGAGTGATCACATCGCCCGCCTTGAGTTTGAGGCTGGCATGGTCGAACGGACCGCCCTTCACCACCTCGGCCACCTTCAGGCCCTCGCCGGTGTAGTTCAGGTCGAAGAGCAGACCGAGCGATGCAGTCGCCTCCCTGGCGCCGCTGGCGTAGTATCTGCCTCCGGTGTGAGACACGTTGAGCTCGCCGAGAAGCTCGCTCAGCAGCTCGGCAAAGTCATAGTTGTTCGCGATGTGGGGGAGGAACTTGCGGTAGGCCGCGGTCATGGCATCCCAGTCGCAGCCGTTCATGTCTACCCTGAAGAAGCGTTTCTGGGCCTCGCGGTATACATAGTCGTACATGTACTCGCGCTCGGCCTCGTGGTCAAGCTTGAGCTCGGCGCTGTAGCTGATGCCGGTGAGCTTGTCGCCATCGAGCTTCTGCATCCTGCTGCCGAGGAGGAATATGGTCTTGCCGTCGCCGCTGGTGGTGAAATGGCCGCTGCCGGCACCCTTCGACACGAGCTTGGTCTCCTTCTTGCGGAGGTCCATCTTCCAGAGGTCCATGCCGCTCTCGAACGACGTCAGGTAGTAGAGCGTCTCGCCGTTCTTCGTGATGATGGCGTCGCCGAGGCTGCTGCTGTTGGGCGTGATGCGGACTATGCGGTCCTGGATGCCATCCAGCTCCACTTCGATGTCCTTGACCTTGGGTTTCTTCTCCTCCTTGGCCTCGTCGTCGTCCTTCTTCTTCTTTTCAAGTTCCTGGCGGAGCTCGTAGTCCTCCTTGCTCAGGCGGTACTTGTCGTATGCGTCCTGGTTGAGGAAGCACAGGAAGAGGTCCTCCTGTGAGCCCCACGACGCGTGTGCGCGCATACCATAGATTTCACTTGAGAACATGATGGCGTTGCCGTCCATGACCCAGCGGGGGCTGCCCTTCATGTATCCGCTGCCGGTGAGGTTGGTTATCTCGCCGCCCTTCGAGCTTACGAGGCCGAGGTCATAGTAGGGGTCGTGTCCGTTGGGGTTGTACTCTATCACGAACCATTTGCCGTCAGGGCTCCATCTGTAGTCGAACCCGCCGGACTGGCTGAACCATGTGCTGCCGTCGGTCACCTGGCGGACGTCCTTGCTCTTGACGTTCACCACCATGAGCTTGGTGCGGTCCTGGATGAAGGCTATCTCCTTGCCATCGGGAGAGAAACTGGGGTTGCTGCGCTCGATGTTAAGGTCGGGCAGCAGGGCCTCCTCCTCGATTAGTGTGGCGTTGGGGAAGTTAGGGTCTTCCTTGCGGCTGATGGTGGCCATGTACAGCTGGGAGATGCCGTCGCGCTCGCTGGCATAGACGAGGCTGCGGCTGTCGCCTCCGAAGTCGACGCTGCGTTCGGCTGCCGCCGTATGGGTGATCTGCTTTGTGGTGCTGTAGTCCACTGAGGTCACGTAGACTTCACCGCGCACGATGAATGCCACCTGCTTGCCGTCGGGGCTGACCGCGGCGCTGGTCGCACCTGACGAGAGGCGCATTATGTCTGGGGCATTCTCCTCGTCAAGGGTGACGTCGATCGCCACCTTCTGAGGCTGTCCACCCACCTTCTGGGTGTAGATTTCGCCGTCCCAGGTGAAGCAGAGGGTGCTTCCGCCGAGTGATAGGAAGCGTACCGGATGGATGTCGAAGCTTGTGACCTGCTTCCACTGGTCGGGGTCTGCGGGGGTGAGGGGCATGGACCATACGTTCATGGTGCCGCCCTTCTCGCTGAGGATGTAGGCCGACTTGCCGTCAGAAGCCAGCACGGGGTTGCGGTCCTCGCCGGCGCGTGCGGTCAGGTTGGTGTGCTTGCCGCTTGCGGTGTCGTAGCGCCAGATGTCGCGGGTGATGGACGATGTGTGGTGCTTTCGCCACTCGTCCTCGCCGCCCTTGCGGTCCTGGTACAGGAAGAAGCTGCCATCGGGGCTGTAGCTTATCATTTCAGCGGGAGTGCCGAGTATCTGCACTGACTTGCCTCCCTTGACGGGAACGGCGTACACCTCGGTGAGCGATCCGGTAGGGAAGAGCGCGCTCTCGGCAGGGTCCTGGATCGATGCGCTGAAGAGCACCTGGCTGCCGTCGGGTGTGAAGGCTGACGGAATCTCGCCTGCTGAGTTGAAGGTCAGGCGGGTCGCGCTGCCGCCGGTCGAGGGCATTATGTAGATGTCGTTGCCTCCGTTGCGGTCGCTGGCGAAGGCCAGGAGGGTGCCGTCAGGGCTCCAGATGGGGCAGGACTCGTAGCTGCTCTGGGTGGTAAGGCGGGTTGCTGTGCCGCCGGCAGTGGGAACTGACCAGATGTCTCCCTTGTAGCAGAAGGCTATGCGGCTGCCGTCGGGTGAGATCTTGACGTCCCTGAGCCAGAGGGGAGTGGTGGCGCTCGCAGTGATTGATGCCGCTGCAAGCAGGCTGATGATCGCTATTCGTTTCATGGGCGGTGTTTTTTAGAAGCAATATGCCATTACCAGGGCAAGGCGGTGTGCTCGTCCGAAGTCGGGAAGCTCAGGCTCGGCGTATATCTTCCTGGTTCCGAAGAGGTACTCCACGCCAAGGTAGGAGAATTCGTTGATGTTCCAGAAGAAGTTGGCGATGGCTGAATATGACTCGCAGAAGTTGTCGTATCTGAGAATCCTGTCTCCCTTGCCACAGTGAGAGTAGCTCAGCACGAGAGAGGAGCTGAACTTCTTCGAGAAGCTGTACTGTGCGGCAATCTGGTCGCTTGTCTGGGGTATGGCGGACATGGTGGGGTACGGGCTGCCGAGGATTGCGTTTATGCCGAGGTCGAGATGCAGGTCGCTGAGATTGCTGAGGTAGTTGGCATATCCCTGGCCCGCGGTGAGTTCCCAGGAGAGCTTGAGCTTGCTCGTGGGCTTGTAGTTGCCGGAGAATGAGAATCCGAATCCGAAGTCGTGCCCGTTCAAGCCGTCGGCATCGTATGTGACAGGATACTTGTATGCCCAGTAGGTGAGGCATCTGGCAACGGCGCCGAACTGGATGTGGCCCTTGTCTCCGCGATATTTCACGTGGGCAGCGAGGTCCGGAACAGGCTGGTATGTGCTGGCGATGCCTATGGCCGGGTCGTAGTGGTCGAGGTCGAGTTCAGGCCATTCGATTGCGGTGGCTATGCTCCATTTCTCGCTCGGCCTGAATGTGTATCCTATGAGGGGATGGGTGAGGTCGACCTGAGTGTTGAACCCGAGTCCTGTGGTCATCACACCAACCTCCAGGTCCATGAAGAACGAGGGAATGAGTCCTATGGAGAAGTTGTCGTATGAGATATAGGCGTTGCTGAGATTGATCTCCTTGTCGTGGTTGCTGGCTATCTTGATGAAGGCTCCGAGCTTGTGCTTTCCTATGGTCGTCCTGGCCTTGAAGTGAATCTCGGTGTCGTTCAGCGACATGCTGTAGCAGGGCGAGAAGTCGTTGGGAATCGATATGGCGCTCGGCCTGAACGACATCTCGGTAGACTCTCCGCCGAACCCGTAGAACGACGTGACCTTGCAGGTTCCGCCTATGCCGAAGTCTATGTTGCCCTTGCTGTCGGAGAACATGAACCTGGGGTCGCCAAGGTCCCTGTTGGCCTTCTGGTAGAAGCCGACTTCCTCGACGTACTCACGGATTGACCGGTTGATCGTACTGTCCTGAACCTGGGCGGGTCTGACGGCCGCGTTCATGGACCATGTGCCCAGCAGCACCAGTGCTGCCGAAGCCAATAATGACAATCTTGAACTCATGAGTTCAAAGATATGAATTTTTATGAGAATGACGACGCTATAGCGTTCTGGCCTTCTTGAGGATTGCCTTTGACGGCACTGCAATTCCTTCGACGGGAACGAGATACCATCTCACAGTCCACTCGAGGCTTTTGCCGGGCTGAATTTCGGAATATGCGCCCTGGCTCTCAAGCTCGACATAGTTGGAGCCCATGTTGATGTAGACCTGGATCTCGGCCTCCTCAGGGGCAGGCTGTCCGGGTACGAGGTCGTCGAATTTCTTGACCATCATCACATCATTGTTGATATAGGCGAGCCAGCCCTTGCCGTCCGCATTGATCTTGCGGTTTTCGTTCTTGACGTCGAAGTTAAGCCAGGATGCCTTGTATTTCTCGACGAAAGGCATCAGATCCTGCGGCACGATATCCTTGACGCGGCAGTCGAAAAGCACAGTTCCCTCGCCGGGTACGCGGGTGATCTCCCAAGGGGCGACCTTGCGTGCCTGGTCGGAGGTGTTGATGATGGAATATGTGACTACGATTGCGCCATCCTTCGGGTCTACAACGAACTTCTTGGTGACCGAGCATTTGAGCCTCTCGGACTCCTTTCCCTTGAGAATAAGAGTGTTACCATCCTCGGAAACCTCGTAAGGGAGTCTGTCGATCTCTGCTACCGGCGGCCAGTTCCACTCTACCTGAGGGCTGGTCCAGAAGGTGCTGCCGTAGGCGTTGGGGAACTTGATCTGCGACAGGACCTCGGTGTCATTATACTTGTATGAGATGATCTTTCCTCCTTCAGCTGCGTTGATGGTCATGGTCACATCGCCGGAAACGACGGTGTGCAGGTCCTCTGGAACGGGCTCGGGACGGAATCCGCCCCATCCACCGAATCCACCGCCAAAGCCCTGTGCTCCTGCGATTCCGCCGGAAATCAGCAATGCTGCTGCGCAAAGTGCAAATGTAATCTTTCTCATATCGTCGGGGTGACACGACTCGAACGTGCGACCCTCTGGTCCCAAACCAGATGCGCTACCAACTGCGCCACACCCCGATTGGTGGCTGCAAAGATACTTACTCTTTGCGAAACGCCCAAGATTGTCGGCAAAAATTCATATCTTTGAAAGCTATGATTGTAAAAGCGCAGAAAATCCATAAATCCTTCGGTTCACTCGAGGTCCTGAAAGGTGTCGACTTTGAGGTCGAAAAGGGCGAAGTCCTCGCCATCGTAGGTGCTTCCGGTGCAGGCAAGAGCACATTGCTCCAGATCCTCGGCACCCTCTCGACGCCCGATGAGGGAACACTCGAGATTGACGGCAGCACCATCTTCGGCGGATCAAGGAAGGCCGATGAGGCCGCCTTGTGCGAGTTCCGCGGGAAGCATATAGGATTCGTGTTCCAGGCCCACCATCTGCTGCCGGAATTCACCGCTCTCGAGAATGTGATGATTCCCGCCCTCATCGCGGGACGCAGCCGCAAGGATGCCCAGGATGAGGCTCAGGCTCTGCTTGCTGAAGTAGGCCTTTCTGAACGTGCGGGCCACAAGCCTTCAGAGCTCTCAGGAGGTGAGGCTCAGCGAGTTGCAATCGCCCGTGCGCTTGTGAACAAGCCTGCTGTAGTATTCGCCGACGAGCCTACCGGAAACCTCGATTCTGCAACCAAGCAGGAGATACATCGCCTGTTCTTCGACCTCCGCGACCGCCTTGGCCAGACGATAATCGTCGTCACTCACGATCCCGAGCTGGCCGCCCTCTGCGACCGCACACTCACGATGAAGGATGGCCGGTTCGTTTAGCTTCAAGCGCTTCACCATCCGCAACGACAAGGCCGCCCTCAAGGTCGGCACCGATGCCGTGCTTCTCGGCGCGGCCATGACTCTGCGTCCCGAGGACAAGACTCTTTTGGACATCGGCACAGGCACAGGGGTGATTGCGTTAATGGTCGCGCAACGCTTGGAGAATACCTCTTCAAGAATCCTATCCATCGATATCGACGGTCCGTCTGCGGAGGAGGCGGCCGAGAACTTCGCTGACAGTCCCTGGGCCTCGGCACTCACGGCCATCCACACGAGCCTGGCCGACTTCAGGCCGGACCGGAAGTTCGACTGCATCTTCTCGAATCCGCCGTTCTACGACAACTCGCTCACTAACCCCGATGCCCGCGAGGCCACTGCGCGCCATACCGAGAGCCTTTCCTACCGAGAAATCTTCGCCTTCAGTGCCGAATGGCTTCAGCCGGACGGCCATCTCAGCCTCATCCTTCCTGCCGACCAGGAAGTCGCCATCATCCGCACTGCAGCCTCATTCGGGCTGTATCCCTTCCGCATCATAAGGGTCAGGACGACTATCCGCAAGCCAGTCAGGCGCATCATACTCGAATTCAGCCGCACAAGAGAAAAGGCCAGCGAAGAATCGCTGACCTTGCAGGATGGGAGCGCCCGTTCGGCGCAGTATGCTGAACTCACCAGGGAGTTCTACCTGTAATTCCACCTCATCGTTCCCGCCGTCGGCCAGACCTGTTTAGTTCGAGGACTGGCTGTCGTATCCGGTTATTCCACGACGATATTCTCAATCGGGATGTTGCCTTCCTTCACCTCTACGAAAGGCTTTCCGCCCTTCAGGCCGACTGAGGCATAGCCGAAGTTGGTGCTGAGGAAGGTGCGGAAGTCTCCCTTTATCCTGGGGTTGATGTAAAGGGTTTTCTCCACGGCGTCATAGCGTACTCCTGTGAGAGCCTGGAGGAGGCTGTAGCTCGACATTGCACGGGCGTAGAAGTTGCCGCACTCATACTCGTTGTACGGGTTGCGGACAGAACCGTCATAGCGGTCGCGGACGGCACGTACCATCTCCAGACCCTTCTCGACCTCGCCTTCGAAGATGAGGTGAGCCGCTGCCTGATACTCGATACCGGTCCAGACCTCGTCGCTGTAGACGAACGGAAGCTGGGGCTTGCCGCCGTTAGGCCAGGTGCAGATGAGAGTGCCGGCGTCGTGCCTTCCGCCATAGCCCGGGCGCTGGGTGCAGGCGTGGTCGTTGAGGTCGGCGGTGAAGTTGTAACTGTAGACAGAGTTGAGGTGGCTCTTGACGTATTCCTGGTCGATAGGATCAGGACGGCCGCTGGTAAGTGACATCCAGCATCCGAGTACACCGTCGGTAAGGCATCCGGTACCGTACTGATACTTAGGACCTTCCTTCTGGAGAATCTCAAGGGCTTCCGGACTGTAACCGCTGTTGTAGGACTGTGCCTCCAGCGGGCTGCCGGCCTGCAGTCCCTCCCATTCAACCTTGTGGTAGAAATATTCTCCATTCCAGAGGTTGTCCTTCATATAGGCGACGCACTTTCCGAGGAGGTCCTTGTACTGTGCGCAGTCCTCTCCGAGGTAGTCGGCCATTGCGCAATAACTGTCGAGGGCGGAAGCGTAGAATGACATCATCATACCGTTGGCTCCCCAGAACTCGATGTCGTAGGTGTTGTGCTGAGGCTCACGCATGGATCCGTCATAATCAGGGTCCCAGGTGCGTATGCAGTAGTCGAGACTCTGCCTGACCTTCGGGAAGATGGCTTTGAGCCACTCGTCGTCACCGGAAATCCTCCACTCGCGGTATACCTTGGTGATGCCGCCCATCTGTCCGTCTGCAGCAGCATGGAAGTCATGCTTGGCCGGGCGGATAGGGAATGCCACGCGGAACACCTGGTGCCCTTCCTCGTTCTGGCAGACGAAGAACTCTGTCTCGCGGAGGGACCTTTCAAGATTTGGGAAGAGGTGAGGCACTGACTGGGCGTAATTCCAGACATGGGTCGTGGTGCCCGGGCATGATCCCCATGTGTCACCTGTTCCTTCATAACCGCAGAATCTGCCATCGTGCTGGCGGAGCACGGTGGGGGATTTCAGGATGGAGAAGTTTGCGCTTATGGCATCGATGACCTCGCTAGGGAGCGTGGAAGCGAAGAAGGTGTCTGAGAAGAGCTTCGAGCGTTCCTTGAGTGAGGCGTAGTTCTTGTCCCAGAATGCCACGACTTCCTGGATATCTGCGAATCTGTGGCTGTACCAAGGTTCATATTTGGCAGGAGTGTAGCCTTCGTTGACCTCACTGTCATAGTGGGATACATTGCTTGTAGGCACATACCACACGAGGTTGAGGCGTACTGTCTCCGTTGCTCCCGGCTCGATGCTGACAGGTACGCTGAGGGATGCTCCGTACTGGTCTTCGGTGAAATTCTCCGCAGGCCTGTCGTTGATGACTCCTTCGGCCACCTTGTTCCATTCCATGGTGAGCGGATCGAACCATCCGCCTCTGAACCAGCATCCGTCCACGACAGTGCCCGGCCTGTCGGTGTAGACCGCGAGGTGGGCTTCCTGATACGGCTTGTCTGCAGGAGCTTCGGTATTCAGCACGAATCCGTTTTCCATATTGTAGATATATCCCCTTGATTCCTCGAACTTGTCAAGGAAATTCTTTGTGGTGAACGTGTAGATGGTCTCGAGCTTCTGCGATGATGTGTTGGTGAAACTGTACTCGAGGCAGGCGACAGGCAGGCTGGATGCGTCCTCGTCGTTAGGGATGAACGGGCTCCATGCGAGAAGCGTTACATCCAGAGGCAGGTCGCTGTCGCCTAGATTGATCTCGGCGAACGGGAATCGTCCGGTGAAGCTGCAGTCCTCGAAGCGCGGCATACCCCAGGTGGTGGAGCCGTATCCGTTGCCGCCCCCGTTGCGCCCGAATAGCTTGTAATCGGGGACATTGCCTTCGAGGACCTTTGAACCGTTCTCATAGCCGTCCACATGGATGGCCGAGAAGGTGACAGGTTCGTTAAACATGTCAGGTTCGTGGAAAAGCGATACGCTTCCGAGGTTTCCGGTTCCCTCCACGCATATCATTCCTGCTCCTATGCCTCCCATAGGGAAGGAGATGTGGTCGAGATTCTTGCCGGTGTAGGTACCCGTATACTTTGCTGTCTGTGGTGTGCAGGCGGCGATGAGCATGGCCGCTGCAAGGATAATATATCTACGCATCTATATGCTTATTTCTTTGCGATAGCCTTCTTGGCAGCCTCTGCGAGGTGAGCTGCGTCGAGGCCGTAGGCCTTCATGAGCTCGGCGGGGGTGCCTGACTGGCCGAAGCGGTCAGCTCCGTTCACGAACACTACGGGAGCGGGCTTGTTTGCTGCAAGCACGCCTGCTACAGCCTCACCCAGGCCGCCTGCCATGTTGTGCTCTTCGGCAACTACGATGCAGCCTGTCTTGGCAACGCTCTCGAGGAGAGTCTTCTCGTCGAGTGGCTTGATTGTCGCAACGTTCAGGACTTCTGCGCTGATGCCCTCAGCCTCAAGGAGTTCTGCTGCTGCGAGAGCCTCCCATACGAGGTGTCCGCAAGCTGCGATGGTAACGTCCTTGCCCTCGTTGAGGTTGTAGATCTTTCCGATCTCGAAAGGCTCGTCTGCGCCTGTGAAGTTAGGCACTGAAGGACGGCCGAAACGGAGATATACGGGGCCGTTGTATTCTGCAGCCGCGATGGTTGCGTTCTTTGTCTGGTTGTAGTCGCAGGGAACCACCACTGCCATGCCGGGGAGTGCGCGCATGAGCGCGATGTCCTCCATGGTCTGGTGTGTGGCACCGTCCTCACCCAGGGTGATGCCTGCGTGTGAAGATGCGATCTTGACGTTGGTGTGGCCGTATGCGACCTCCTGGCGTAGCTGGTCATATACGCGGCCTGTCACGAACTCTGCGAAGGAGCCGATGAAAGGCACCTTGCCTGTGATTGCGAGACCTGCTGCAGCGCCTACCATGTTGGCTTCTGCAATACCGCACTGGATGAAACGCTCGGGGAATTCCTTTGCGAAGGCACCCATCTTGAGTGAACCCTTGAGGTCGGCGGTCATGGCTACCACGTTGCTGTTCTTGCGTCCTGCAAGCAGAAGGCCCTCACCGAAGCCGCTGCGGGTATCGACCTTACCCTGATCTGTATACTTCTTCATGTTAAAAATCTCCTAAAGTTTCTTCCAACTGTGTCATTGCATTTGCGCACTGCTCTGCTGAAGGAGCCTTGCCGTGCCACTCGTGAGTACCTGCCATGAAGTCAACACCGTGACCCATCTCGGTCTTGAAGAGAATCATCTTGGGCTTGCCGTCTGCATTGTGGGCGAGCTTGAATGCGTCGAGAATGCTCTCGAAGCTGTGTCCGTCAGCAACTATCACGTCCCAGCCGAAGGCGCTCCACTTCTCGCTGAGGTCCTCGATGCCGGTGATGGTCTTGGTAGGGCCGTCGATCTGCTGGCCGTTCCAGTCTGTGAAGGCGATGAGGTTGTCGAGCTGCTTGTGCTGTGCCCACATGCCTGCTTCCCAGATCTGGCCTTCCTCGCTCTCACCGTCTCCGCAGAGGCAGTAAACGCGGGTGCCGTCGCCGTCCATCTTCTTGCCGAATGCGATGCCGGCTGCTACTGAAAGGCCCTGGCCGAGTGAACCTGAAGGCTTGAACACGCCGGGGAGGCTGTCAGTCACGCAGGGGTGTCCCTGGAGGCGGCTGCCGAACTTGCGCAGGGTTCCGAGCTCAGAAACGGGGAAATAGCCTGCACGTGCAAGGACGGAGTAGTACACGGGAGCAAGGTGGCCTGCTGAAAGGATGAATGCGTCCTGGCCTTTTGCGCTGCGTGTCCATGTCTCCGGAGCCTGGTTCATTTCTGCGAAATACAGAGCCGTCATCACGTCTGTGATGCCGAGTGATCCGCCCGGGTGGCCAGACTTGGCTGCAGTGACCATGCGGATGATGTCCCTGCGAACCTGGGATGAGATCTTGGTTAATTCTTCTATTGTTGCCATATCAAAATGTTGATTGTTTTCAGTATCTACAAATTTAACCAAAAAATTTAAGTTATCTTTGTATGATTTAAAATAGAGGCATAAGTACAAGGATATGAAACATATTCGCAATTTTTGCATCATAGCGCACATCGATCACGGCAAGAGCACCCTGGCTGACAGGCTGCTCGAGTTGACCAGCACCCTTGCGGAGCGTGATATGGAGAATCAGGTCCTTGACGACATGGACCTCGAGAAGGAGAAGGGAATCACCATCAAGAGCCATGCTATCCAGATGGTGCACACATACAAGGGCGAGAAGTACAAGCTCAACCTCATCGACACTCCGGGTCACGTTGACTTCAGCTACGAGGTGTCACGTTCCATAGCTTCCTGCGAGGGAGCGCTGCTGGTGGTCGATGCATCCCAGGGCATTCAGGCCCAGACCATCTCCAACCTCTACATGGCGATCGACCATGGCCTGGAGATCATCCCCGTGCTGAACAAGATCGACATGGAGTCCGCCCAGATAGAGGTGGTAACCGACGAGATATGTGACCTGCTGGGCTGCGCCCCCGAGGATGTATTCAAGGTTTCCGCGCGCACGGGACAGGGCGTCGCCCCCATCCTCGACGCGATAGTGGAGAAGATTCCGGCACCCCAGGGCAACCCCGACGGTCCCGCCCAGGCCCTCATTTTCGACAGCGTGTTCAACTCTTTCCGCGGCGTGATAGCCTACTTCAAGATGAAGAACGGCAGCATCCGCAAGGGCGACAAGATACGTTTCTTCGCCACCGGCAAGGAGTATGACGTCGAGGAGGTCGGTATCCTCAGGATGAAGCTCGTCCCCTCGCAGTCAGTCGACTGCGGCGACGTAGGCTACATAATCACAGGCATCAAGAGCGCCACCGAGGTCAAGGTGGGCGATACCATAACCCTTGCGGGCAATCCCTGCACCGAGGCCATCGCCGGCTTCGAGGAGGTCAAGCCCATGGTCTTCGCCGGTATGTATCCCGTGCAGGCCGACAAGTTCGAGGAACTGCGCGCAGTGCTCGAGAAGTTCCAGCTGAACGACGCATCCTTCGTGTACGAGCCCGAGAGCTCGCTCGCGCTGGGAAGCGGATTCCGCTGCGGTTTCCTCGGTCTTCTGCACCTCGAGATCGTGCAGGAGCGCATCTTCCGCGAATTCGACATGGACGTCATCACCACCGTGCCCAACGTTTCGTACAAGGTGTACACGATGCAGGACGAGTGCCTCGACGTGCACAACCCTTCGGGTCTCCCGGCACCCACGCTCATCGAGCATATCGAGGAGCCTTTCATCCGCGCGCAGATCATCTCCAAGTCGGAGTACTTCGGCGCCATAATGAAGCTCTGCCTCGACAAGCGCGGCACCCTCATCAGCCAGCACTACATCACCGCCGACCGCGTGGAGCTCAACTACGACATGCCCCTGAGCGAGATAGTCTTCGACTTCTACGACAAGCTCAAGAGCATCTCACGCGGATACGCATCGTTCGACTATCACCAGATCGGCTACCGTCCCGCCAAGCTCGTCCGCCTGGACATCCTGCTGAACGGAGAGCCCGCCGATGCCCTCAGCACCCTCATCCACGCCGACAACGCGGCAGACTTCGGCCGCAAGATGTGCGTGAAGCTCAAGGACCTCATCCCGCGCCAGCAGTTCGACATTCCCGTGCAGGCCGCGGTGGGCGCCAAGATCATAGCCCGCGAGACCGTGAAGCAGGTGCGCAAGGATGTGACCGCCAAGTGCTACGGCGGCGACGTCACACGAAAGCGCAAGCTGCTCGAGAAGCAGAAGGAAGGTAAGAAGAGAATGCGCCAGATCGGAAAGGTCCAGGTGCCTCAGAGCGCCTTCATGGCCGTCCTCAAGCTCGACTAGGGCACGGGGTCATAACCAAAGTTGGGCAACAATGTTTGCAAAAGAAAAGTCAAAGCCGATAATATCGACTCTGACAATCCCTGCAAATGTGCTAGACCGGAGCTAGACACACTTTTTGAAACAGTACCAGAAAAGTCAGAGCCGAAATTCACGGCTCTGACAAATCAAGGTAATAATAGATATTGTGGGAGAATCAAAATGGGTTTCGAGTATCTATTATCATATTGCCGTCGTAGTTGATACCAATCTCACCACAACGCCTTTCGGTGCAGGACGTCTGCCAGCCCGCAGGGTAATAGTCCGAGACAGTGGATGCACCGATACTATCTGAAGAAATCCAACACTACTGATTTGTCAATAAATCTATTTCATTCTTTTTGCTCACTAGTTTTATTGGTCCGTTATCAGGGATGTTACCTTCGGATATGAATTCCAAACAGTTCTCAACAATCGGGACAAGAGTGTCATTATTAATGTAATCACGAGAAGCGACAATTTCTAAGAGGATATTGGTTTCGCCGGGTTCTGGAAGATACAAAGATATGTTCAAACAATCATTGGGTGTGTGTTCGCTTACATCAGTTATTCTAGTATCAAGACTAATCAGTTTGGACTTAACCAACTTATCAATATCTTTACAGACTTTCCTCATGTTTTCAATAATCATTGATGTGTCAGCATTGAAAGAGTATGTGGTCTCTTTCTCGTACATAACATTCCCTTCAGTAAAAAAGTATATACACTCATCATCATTAATGGTATTCTCCGTGCCCAAATGGTGCGTGCATCTGTCGCAATTTGAAATGACCAAGATGTAACTGATAATTGCTATTATTCTGAACCTCATATTTTTATTATATTAAGTTCAATGGGAACGTTGCATGAACACCCATGCCATCATAGACTAGAGCTAGGCCATCTTTTGGGACAAACAGATAACCAGCAGTTCCATGAACTTTAGCATTATTCATATCGGCCGATGATGGATAATCTGAGCTCCTCATGTTTGACTTTGGTACGTAAGATTGATGGCTATGAAAAGTAGCCACAGTGTTTTCTGTTATAGTTATGTCCTCCATTTCTAAACATCTAACTTCAACAATATTTAGTAGGTAATTGGACACATCTGTTATTCCAGGTTGGCATGCACATATTGATTCTAACCGTTGCTTCAGAATACCATATTTTTCAATTGTTTCTTTGCTTTGTGTTAATTCAAATGCAATATATTCCGCATATTTGTTCGCAAGAGAAGTATCTCTTTTAAAGTATTGAAGGTTATATTCCGTAGAATTCATTAGAGAATTCAAACAATAATGGCCAAGTATTTCAGATACTACTCCATCTGCTGATTGACAAATCTTCCCAAAGACATAATAATAGAAAGCATTTATCTGACTATTATGATTAAATGATGTTAATTCTTCCAACAACAAAAAGGAATCTTCATTATCGCTGACAAAATTTTCGTTAAAATATATTGATCTCGCAAGTGGATTCACTTTTTTGTTTTGGATTATTCTACTTTGTTTTGCGGTATCATAATCCAACCAATATGCATACTTTTTGGGGAAATTGCAGTTGCTAAAAAATATGATAGCAAACACGAAAAAAAGTATAAGGACAAGTTTATTTTTTATCATTTTCATTTTTCAAATCATCTATAATAAACACTTTCCCGGGACGTTCGTCTTTGTTTTTCTGTTGCAAATCCTCAGTAATTATTTTAAAATTTTTCATATCTTCATCATATGCTCTTACGCAGCCGTGCGTCTTTTTTAATGTAGGTTGTTCTATGGGGTGCCAAGTATTTGTTTTAGAGTCAAACATCTCCTGTCTTCCACCATGAATCCTGATATTATTTCTGCCTGTTTCTATAATTTCGCCGGATTCTGGTACCATATTTAACCTGCTGTTAGGACCATATGCTTGTCTATCGCCGCCATCAATCCAAGGGTTCTCGTCAGGTATATCATATGTTCCTAACGGAGTGTCCGCATTTGTTTTTGTTCTGTCGTGACCATTAGTACCTTCTGCTCTAACATCGAATCGGAACACTTCATTCCCCTCATTGTCTGTGACAACGGCATATCCATATCCATTGGTTGCTCTATCTTCATATAAATGAACTGTTACATTCCACCTCCCATCCGGATCAAATCTGTTCACCGGATCATTCCCGCAGTAGTTGTAGGGGCTCATGGAGAAGTACTTCTCCGCCAGGGGGTCCGGACTGAGCCAGCGGCCGAGGCGGGGGTTGTAGAGCCTTGCGCCGAAGTCGATGTACGGCAGGTCGCTGAGGGCTTCCTGTTCCTCCTTGCCGGAGTAGCGCCACCTGTTTTCAATGAGCTGTTCTCCGCCGGGAATCCTGCTGCCGAAGGCATAGTAGTCGTTCTCCTCGCACACTTCACGCTCCCCGAGGTCCACCACGGCCCTGATGCTGCCCAGACGGTCTGACACAAATATATACATTTTCAGGGAATTCTGATCAGGTACTGCGATGCCTTCCGGCAGGATCAGCGTCTGAAGTTCGACATCACCGTCCGCATCCCTGTGAAGGATGAACGGTCCGCGGTACATCGTCTCCGATCCGTCGGGAAGGGAAACTCCGATCTTTGTGCCGTCCGCGAGGTAGATGTACTTCGCGGTCTCGACCCTGTCGAGGCTGAAGATGCCCGGTTCGGGAGCCATCACGCTGCTCAGCTTGCCGATGACGTTGTACATGTATTCCAGATCGGGCGCGTAGCCGTCACGGGTGAGGTTCCCAGCGGAGTCGTACCAGAAGGTGCAGGCCCTGCCGGCTACGGTATCCCTTACTGAAGACAGCTGTCCGTAGATGTCGTATGCATAGCCCAGATTCTCTGACAAGCCGTCGGAGTCGTATCTCTTCAGGGAGAGGATGTCACCGTTGCGGCTGTAGCTGATGCCGCCTTCAGTGAATCCGGTCGTCGCCACCGATGATGATCCCAGATATGCCCTTGTCCCTGTGATGCGGCCGAGAGCGTCGTACGAATATGCCTCTGTCCTTGAGCCGTTCTCCCCATGCTTGAATTCCGCCTCCGAGACGTTGCCGTCGTGCCTTGCTCCGTCAGCAGCCTTGACCGGGTTCCAATAGCGCAGACGCTCGGTGAAAACATCCTCTCCGTCAAGTGACGTGTTCGAGGACGACAGCCATCCCTGGACGGTGTATCCGAGGTCCGTCGCCACTGAGCCGCCACCGTCAGATACCGTAGTCCTCTTCAACCGTCCAATGGCGTCATACTGCCTGTGCACTTCAGTCGAGAGCAGTGTCGTTCCGCCGTCCGGGGTTCCCGTACCGGCCTGTCTCAACGATTCGGTGCAGTTGCCGAATGCGTCATATGTGTTCTGTGTCCTGGCCCACAGCGTATACCCCTGGAGGGAGAGACGGCTGTCGGAATATGACTCCGTTTCCGACATCACCTTGCCCTGCTTATCGAAGGTTCTGGCAATGCGGCTCTCTGCGCCGTCAGGCCACTCAGTCCTGGCTTCCGTCACTCTGCCGAGGGAGTCATAGGTGTATGTCTTGTCTGCATGGGCGGACGAGACTGGATTGTCCACGATGGCAATGTTCCCTATGACGGGATGCAGTCCAGGCAGAAGGAATGTGGTATCCACCACATGATGGATTTCCGCTACGAGGTCGCCACCGGAGTAGGTGTAGCTGCCGAGGTTCCATTTGCGGTGGACGGGAGAGGAAAGCAACGGTGGAAGGCCGGGCTCGGGGTCCACTTCCAACTGTGCCGACCAATCCAGCTTCGCAGAAGTAAGATGCCCCGCAGAATCGTATGAGAATGTCCTGGACAGCATGGTCCTATCAAAGAGTGACGGAGCCTCTGACGTGGGCAGGTGCCTTGCGTCAAAGTGCAATGTCGACATCCCCGCGCCGGGCACTCCGGATCCACTGCGGTTGCCTTTACTGTCGTATTCATATATATAGCACTTCCCGGCTGTTCCAGGTTCGGATGTAGAGAGGACACGCTGCACTCCTGCAACCGCATCCGTGGTCAGTTCCGTCCCCAGCTCCGGCGTCACGACCATCACCAGCCTGCCAAGAAAGTCGTACACATAGTACGTGTCGGCCTGGACGTCGCCTTCTCCTCTCCGTTCGAGGACAGTCCTGCCGGAGGCATCCGTGAAGGTCACAATGACCTGCCCGTCCGGTCCGACGGCCCGGGTCCTGAGCAGCCTTCCAGCGGCCACCGTGCCCAACATGTGCACGGCAGCGTCGGTCTCATCATACCTCAAGTCGGCAACTTCTCCGGCAGCGTTAGTCGAGCGCGTGGTCGTGGTCAGGCCGGCATTCCCTGCCATCGCGGAGCCGGGCATCCTGGTCCATGTCGTGCGCGGGGCTAGGCAGTTGTCATATCCTGACTCCTCGAAGGCGTATGCACCCTCGCCGTCGGACTCCTCATTCCACCATTCCCTCTGCACTCCCAGTGGTGACTGGATGTTCAGTGATGATGCGCCGTAAGGAGAATACTTCTTGTCTTCGACGCCGCATTCGTCATAGTGCCTCAGTGAGATGCGCAGATGTCCCGCCACCCCCTCGGACGTGATCCATGGACGACCAAGCCCGTCATAGACGGTCCTCTCCGTCCTGTCGGGCTGTCCGTACAGCGTCGACTCCACATACCTCAAGGTATCTTGCCGGTTCATGATGCCATAGGTGTAGTGGGCAATGGCACCGAGACTCGAGGTCACATTGACCAGACGCCCTACTCCGTCATATTCGTATGACAAGGACCGTCCGGACGGCCCCGTGATGGAGGATGCTCCTATGGAGGGTATATGGTCATAGATGGTTGTCTCCTTGCCGGACAGATTGCGAAGGGCTGTCTTCATTCCGTCAGTGAGGTTGGTCGGGATGACTGTCTTGACAGATCCCGGCAGCCCCGCGTATGTGCATCCTAGCACCTTGGCCGACATGTACCTTCCGCGGTGCCCCCATACGAAGGCCGTGTTCACACCGTTGAAAGTCTGCTGCCAGGGATTGCCGAACGCATCGAAGTTCGAGAAGGAAAGCTCGTCAGCTGTGGTGCCGCTGCCAGAGGCGTCGTACAGGGTACGAGTGAAGCCGGTCAGGTTCCATAGTGTTCCGGAAGGGTGAGAGTATGTGTAAGAGGCCGACTCGTGCAGTCTCAGGGTGTCCTCATATGCACGTTTGCCAAGTATGGACTGAGATGAGACGAGATCATGTCTGTAGCCCCTGTCCATGAATACGGTGCAGTTCACCTCGGTGGTGCCGTCAGAATGTTCGATGGTCTCCGATGTCTTCCTTCCTCGGCTGTCATACGCGAACACTTTCGTGGTGATGAGCGGGGATGCCCCGGAGTAATACTCGCTGGAGGTCTCTGAAATAGGGAGCACATCGCATATGAAGCGCCTTGCACTCCACCAGTAGCGTCCGCTTCCCACTATGTATGATGCATATCCGCTGCCCACGTCCTGATATGTCACCGACTTGTCAGAAAGCAGTACATCCTCTGGGGAATAGGTGCGCTGACGCTTGAGAAGCCCTCGCCTGTAATGGTGGGAATCAGGTTCGCGAAGGCGGTTGTCCAGGAAGATATTGAAATCTTCGCTGTTTCCGGTATCTAGATCACTTATCATTCTTCTGTTTGTCGAGTATGAATCCGGCTCGTCCATCCAGTCGGTGTATTCGCTGAGGATTCTGCTGCCGTCAGGCATGGTCTCCGTCACCTTTCCGTAGGACACGTGCAGCCTGTCCAGTGAAGATGCAGGGAAACTCAGCGATGGGATGGCAACAAGGGCCGTAGAGCCCGGTATGGTATTACCCACATAGTATCTTGGGAATGTCTGTACCAGTCCGTCCTGATAGGTGAACGTCCTTGTGGATGTTCCCCCTACGGCATCATAGTCAGTAACGGAAGCGACCCTGACTCCTCCACACTCGGAACTGTGGAGCATTGCGGACCAGGGGTATAAGCCGGGCAGGAACGAATCGGATATTTCATCCTCATCCTCGAACTCGAGATATGGATTGGCAGGCTGGACCCAGCCGCTTGTATGCCTGCGACGGAGCAGTATCTTCGATGCGATGTTGGCCTCGACGGTGAACGTCGTGCGTCCTCCCGTCGGATACTTCACCGACGAGAGCGTACCCAGCCGGCTGTAGTGCCAGTCAGGGTCCATCTGGGTATGCGACTGCGGAATGGTCTCGTTGAAGTCGCTGTCCACGGACGAGATGCTGTTCATGAACGAGTCGGAGTTGCTGTCCTTGCCGTTGTAGTAGCCCCAGTAGTCCACGCCGTTCGAGGTAAGTCCCGGCAGAGGATGGTCGGGGTCAGAGACGTAGGTCATATCATATTTGCCCAGAGCTCCGAAATCGACTGAAGCCAGCAGAGGCCTGCATCCGTCATAATCATAGGCCAAGGTGGCTTGCCTCAGTGTTCGTCCTGAGTCAGTGAATGTCACAGATGCAAGCTTTCTCGTCGGCACGGCAAGCTTGGTATATGGCTGCCAGTCCTCGTCGCCCATCTCGGAGCCCTGCTCATATGCCCATTCGAAATTGGCTGCAAACGTCGTTACGCTGTCAGGCTCATGAACGGCGATTCCGGACAGATATGCGGTGTACTTGAGACTGGCGGTCTTGAACACCGTGACATCCGGGCTTTGGCCGATCTGGATATGCCTTCCGAGACAGGCGGCCACGGACGTTACCACATCAGGATGTGTTACGGGGTCGGGATATGTCTTGGGGTACTCGATTCCGTTCGACTCGTAGTCGAATGTGACGAACCTGCCGTCAGGGGCTATGATCGTGTCCAGAAGCCAGGTGACCACCGGTTTCTGCCTGTCAGGCAAGCTGTTCGGACTGCTGCTCGAAATCGGGTCTCCTCCCACCAGTATCTCCCGGCTCAGTGCGGTTGAACCGAATCGGTATTCGTAGCCGTCACCTGTGATGATCCGGATGGATGACCGCTCATATGAGATGTCATATGTCCCGAGTCCATCACTGGTTCCGTAGGCATGGAACTCCCCATCGTTTCCGATAAGGAACGATCCTGAATGTCCGGGCATTGTAAAGTGATAGATGTCGGATGTCGTCTCGTGACAGTCCGATATATACGGATATAGCACATCGTCGTCAATGCAAAGGTAACTTACAGAATAATCCATCGAGTACAATGTCGCAGGGTCCGTTCGCCCTCCTGATGAAAACATTCCGCTTGACTTGAAGTCGTCTCCGCCGATGATCTCCCTTGTCACGGCGCCGCCGGCGGCAAGAGTCCATCCAAGCCCGGCCTCACCTGTCTGAGAGCCCGGACGGAAACCGTTGCTGGCATACGACAGACCGACAGGAATGCTGAAGTCCTTGTCATCGTAGGTGTACAGAGGTATGTCAAAGGTGATTCTGCCGCCTGTCTTGTCAATCTGCAGATTCCCGTATCTGGTCATCTCCAGCGCCTTTGGCGTGGGGTCATAGTCCAGCGCAGGCGATGTGTGCTGACCCCGGCTCTCGGCCACGGACAGTACGAAGATGCCTGCGGCCAGCATTGATATCTTTTTAATTGCTTTCATGATCTTACTTGATTTGCGTTGTCTTGTCTTTCCAGATATCTGTCACGGAATCCAGGCCCAGCAGGGCCGTGGACGCATAGAGTACTGTGGACACCATCTCGGGAGCCTCTCGGTCCCACACGGTGCACATGATGAGCACGGCTGCGCAGCATAGCCAGCCGATGAATCCGCATAGCCTCTTCGATGAGAGGCTCCCTCTTTCAGCGGACAGGAGGGATGAGATTGTTTTTGTCGTAATCATAACTTTATTTATAATTTTTGGGATTTCCGGCCGGATTTCCGAATGCAAAATTCAACTTCCACAATCGGTTTCGCAAGTTTCTGCGGTGGAGATTAGTGGAGTTTTCAGTGCACTCCACTAATCTCCACTTCGTTGATTTTGCTCCATTAACACTCCACTGTTTCTCCACTTTTACTCCACTGATTTCTCCATCAAAGATTTTATGATTTTTTCATGTTGATTCAAGTTCTGTTTATTATATTTGAAGCATGGGAAACAGCACATCGACAAACATGCTTTGCTTCAACACCGCCATGATGAAGGGCAACTCAACATTTGACAGGAACAGGGGAATCCCCGAAAGCATACGCGACGTCGAGCAGAAGCCGAATTCGGAATTCTTCTCCTCGTTCGTTGCAGAGCGCATCAGGTCCTGCACCAATCCGGGGACGAGTTGGCAGAGGGAGGCTGCCAGTTTGCAGAGCCTGGTTGATTCGTTGTTCAAGGATTACTATGAACGGGTGGAACGATTTCGCGGTTCCAATACCCTAGGAAAGTTGTATGACATCTCATACTGGGAACGGGAAGTGCTTCGATGTCTGTATGGGAGGTCTGCCATGTCGGGTGTTTTCGGTGAGCAGAAAGAAAAGCGATATGCCTTCCGTAACTACATCATCCTCCATACTCGGGAGTTGACGCTTCGCAAGAGAGCCATAGTGATGGATATCGAGAAATTCAAGCCGGCCGTGATCCCTTTCGATTTCTGGGATGGGAAGGATCAGCCCAATGAGAGGGCCTGGAGACTGACAGGAGCGAACAGGGAGTACTGCATGGAGGAAATCAAGAAGCATCAGGCGGAATATGTGCTGGCGTCACGGAATGGATTAACCTATACCCCGTTCAGCAAGGCCCTTTCTGCGGGTGCCGGCACCATGACATCTGTTTGGTCTGATCTTTACCGTAACTGGACATCCAAGATACAGGAGAAAAGGATGGGTCGGGATGAGTATGTCAAGAGCCATCTGTACTGGTTCATCTCTGCGTATACAGCGATTGACAGGAATGCTGAAGCTGCCGGCACTGGCGTTGCGGACCTGTATGGCTTCGAGTTCAACCACAAGGCTCTCTGGATGTCGGTCAGCACCCTTGAGTTTGGCTTTCTTCAGGACACACTGGAGTCGCCTCTGCTGGGTGTCGATCCTGGCCCGTCCAGAGGCACGCATGACATCAGGCATTACATATGTGACAGCCGCAAGTCGGTGGGACAGATCCTGGAAGCCCTGCATACACTGATGGAAGGCGCAGACGGGAATAGATACAGGAAAGGCAAGGAGGTCGCTCAGGTGGTCAGGGCAGCATATGCCGCAGGCCTTCTGTCGAAGTGCCCCGTGCCTTATGCAGCCATGCTCCAGGAGTTCCCTCATATGGGCGCACAGTCGGGGTACTACAAATATTTCGACAGGGCAATCATGAAGGATGCGGAATTCCAGCCCATGATCGACTCCTTGAAGGAGTTTGCGAAAGGGTAATAAATACAGTTGTGAAAGGCTAGGAGTAAGCCCCGTGGCATCAATGACATTGCTCGACTAGGGCACGGGGTCATAGCAGAATAGGAGAAATGAATATCACTTTTCTGATATTGCCGTATCTCCGCACGAATTCTTCCAGAGTAGACTGCAACACCTGCAAATAAGCCTCGCCAAGACATTCTGGAGAATTCTCAAACTCTGCCGGTATCGGCTTTATGTTTCCTTGCCGGTCTATATATACCACGTCATCCAATGAAGGGGAACAAGAAATCAGCTTAAGATCATTGTCTGAAAACTCAAACAGGTAGGCGTTGTGGTAAATGCTTTGCCTGTATTTCCATGGTTTGACTAAGGCTCCGGAATATTCTGACCGAATGTCTTGTAGCAAGGATATGAACTCTGATGTCAATTCCTGGCAGCAGCGGACATTGCCATCAGAGAAAAACATCGGTTCCGTCCATCTGTTCTGATTCTTCAGATTTTCTATCGCGAAGTCAGGATGAGAATAATAGTATTGAGGCGAATATAACTTCAAACACTCTCTGGTCTTATTGTACCTCCTGCTACAGTAATAGCAGGAATCTGAAGCAGAATAGTACAGAACTTTCCTCGTTTGAAATTCCTCATGAAGAGATTTGACATCCCCGAAGCAATATCTATCATCATCAAGCTCTCCATCTCTCATCAAGATGAAACCATCAAGTTCTGAAAGATCGGATGGCAGGCAGCAATAATAATCAATATAATCATCAAATGCACATGACGCCGGACCATACCAATTGCCATGGTTCTTTTCGACGAAGTTGATAGATGGCGAGCAAGCAATGCAGACGATGGCCGATGCAATGATTAAATGGTGGGTTTTCATTTTCCTCGAATTGAGCCTTGATATCTTTTCCAAGGATGTTTGTCTTGTGTATGACTGGTTACAAAGGTATGAATTTTAGACTTTTCTACATCACCGAAACAAAGATTGCCATCAAAAACTGACTACCCCTGATGAATTTTCGAAATTCATGCTCAAATCGTTCAAGTACGTATTGAAAATCCGCCGATAGCACTCTAACTTCCATATCAATGAAATAACGCAGCCTCATTCCAGTCCTTTTGGCTTTCTTCGGCAGAGACAGGTTTTGAAAAAGTGTTAACTTTGTAAGATTGAATGAAACTGCCATTAAAATTTATCAATATGAGATATTTGCAAGAAGAGTATTTTTCCCCATCCGTTGAAGTTATTGGGATAATCCTGAACAATCTTATATGCGCCAGCTCGGAGCCTAACAGCGACGGAGGCATCGATCCTTACCACAGGGAAGACTTTAACATTTAATCGTGCCTGACGCAATGAAAATCAACAAGCTTTTCTCCATATTGCTGGCTTGCGCTTTTGCAGCCATGCTTGTGTCATGCTCGGCAAATGATCCTGATGAACTTCTTCAGACAGCCGAGGAAGAATATGTTACTTTTGTCTGCGATATGGCATCTGATGCTACCAAGACCGCAATCAGCGACGCCGGTTCGACTCCCACACCCATATGGCAGGCGGGGGACGGGATATTCATCCGCCCCGAGACATCCTTGATGTTCTCTACCTACGTCACGCTGACTTCCGCCGATATCAACCCTGCCGACCAGTCAAGGGCCACTTTCAGAATCAAGACCGCCAGCACGTCTACTTATTATGATGCGCTGTACCCTTCATCGGCATTCACAACCGAGGAAGGATATCCGGCCCAGCTGGTTGCTACCGTACCGCCTGCACAGAAAGGCACTTTCGGTTCCGGCCATGTTGCTGCGAGCCGGTCTGTCCCGAGCACTGCCGGCACCTATGGGTTCTTCTTCTCCAATATCACCAACTTCATCGAGTTCACGCTTGACAGCGATGATTATTCCAGGATTGTCCTCAAGGGCAATGACGACGAGATCATCGCAGGCCCCGTACAGCTTGACCTTTCCG
The DNA here is from genome assembly GCA_024401745.1 of Bacteroidales bacterium. GTDB lineage: Bacteria > Bacteroidota > Bacteroidia > Bacteroidales > UBA932 > Cryptobacteroides. The sequence continues at coordinate 1,509 of JAKSKK010000020.1, read as the reverse complement.
GCGACAAACCTGCCTTTACCCGATATGAGAGCAGTACCTTTCATGGTAGCACCGACGTCAGCCTTGACATTAGCGGGCACTCCGGCAAGACTTACTACATAGGAATTATCCCGACGGATTTCGAATACGGGTTCACTCTCCTGTTCTACAAGGCCGGCTCCCGTACTGCAGATGGCGAGATAGCCGTTTCAAAGAGGGCCGATTTCTCCGGAACCAGCAAGATCTATGACCTTGGCCTCATTGACGGCAAGATTACCAAGGCCCTACCTGAAGGTGCACTTCGGGGCAGGTTCAGTGTAAGTGACACCCGCCAGGTATATTTCTCATGCGGAAATCTCGTTTACACAACGCTCACCGGCCTGTGGTCGTTCAAGGAGCCTCAGTATGACGTGCCTCGCGAGGGTGAAGTGAGCACAGAGGAGATAACCCTGCACTGCTGGGGTTATGATGACGAGAAATCCACCGACCCTTACGGTCAGTACACAATACCGAAGGACGGCCAGTTCTCTGATAAATATGATTGGGGCTGGGCCCTCCAGCCTTCAGATCCCTGGCGTACTCCGAGCTATGGGGATTGGGAATATCTTTTCAACACCAGGACCATGACATATGGCAAGCCCAGGTACACAAAGACGGCCTGGGATCTGGTGAAGATCGATGATATTGCCGCCAACGGTATATTCATCTATCCCGACGATTTCAATGGCAAGCCTGTGGATGACAGCGACGCCAACTGGACCTGGAGCGGGCTTAAGAATGCAGGAATCGTGTTCCTCCCCGAGAATGGCATCAGGGAGGGAGACCATTATATCAACGCAGGCGGAAGGCAGTACTATGGAGGATACTGGACGTCGCTGGACTATACGGATAATTATGCATACGCCATGAAATTCAACACCAATTCCGGACCTTTCATGGATGGCCTCAATCGCAAGGATGAAGGATTTGGTGTTCGCCTTATAGTGGATTGCGAGTAACGGAACCCCCCTTTGGGTTTATGTTTGCAAGCTGTCTCAAGGTTGTCCATGTCCTTCAGTGCGTGGTGCGTGGCACATCGGTCCTGGTACCATGTCATTGTATTTGAGCACTGATTCACAACACTGGCCGTATATACGTATAGGATGCGGAAGGTTGTGCACATAAACTGAAAACAAGAGGCAATTATATGTGCAATAGAAAGAAGTCAATAGGCCTCTTAAGTGCTTCTAACGTGGATTCACAAAAATTGCTTGCACATATAGTCAAAGCTATTTTGAGTATATGTGCAGAGTGGGCACAAAGCCACTGCTGCAGTTCTCTGACCGCTCCTCTAGCAAAAGCCCTCGATGAATAGAAGTGTAGCGATGCCTTCAGCTTCGTTAAAGTATTGAGTGTGTGCTCAATGCCCCTGATTATTTGGTAGTAAGCACACTGGGGGGGGCGAGTATCTGCTTTACTGACATACGGGCGCAAGTGAATAACTTAGAATCCGACGCCCAAATGCAGCCCAATGGTGTTTGTGGAGACTGT
>JAKSKK010000002.1 GCA_024401745.1 Bacteroidales bacterium | reverse complement strand
TGCTGTGTGCGTTCTCGCTGCGATCCTTGGTGTCAGCGTTTCCGTGACGCTGGTTTGCGAGATACTGTACTACGTCAAGATAAATTGCGTGATCATTAGGCTCGATTGCGAAAACTGCATCTGCGAGCTCGACTTCCTTACCTGACTGGGTTCCGTCGATTTTCAAAACTGGTAATTTCATACTCTTAAGCCTCCAGAACTACATAAGAACCTTTTGAACCAGGTACTGAACCCTTTACGACAACGATGTTGTTCTCAGGGATGACCTTGACAACCTGAAGGTTGAATACCTTCACGCGGGCATTTCCCATGTGACCGCCCATGCGCATTCCGGGGAGTACGCGGCTAGGCCATGAAGATGCGCCCATTGAACCGGGGTGACGAAGACGGTTGTGCTGACCGTGAGTCTGGCCGCCGACGCCGGCGAAACCATAACGGTGTACAACGCCCTGGAAACCCTTACCTTTAGAAGTGCCGACAACGTCACAGAACTTCACATCCTCGGTGAAGATGTTCTCGACTGTGAGCTTGTCTCCGAGCTTGAGCTCTCCCTCGAAGTCGTTCTCGAACTCGACGAGCTTTTTCATGGGAGCTACTCCTGCCTTCTTGAAATGCCCCTGAAGAGGCGCGCTGGTGTGCTTCTCTGTTGTTTCGTCATAGGCAAGCTGCACTGCAGAATAACCGTCGGTCTCCACGGTGCGGATTTGCGTAACAACGCACGGACCAGCCTCGATGACGGTGCATGGTATGTTCTTACCATCAGCACCGAAAACGGATGTCATTCCGATTTTCTTTCCAATTAATCCAGGCATTGGTTTAATTAACTAATTGTTTATAAATACTTTAAATATTTCCGCCCATTTTTGCGGGCTGCAAATATACAACTTATTTTTATGAATTCCAAACACTTGATTTCCAATAATTTCATTGTACCTTTGCAATATGATTATGGCATCTTTGGGATTTCTCCATCTGACGCTGGTGGACATCCTGGACATAGCGCTCGTCGCCGCGATAATCTATGCGGCCATCCGGTGGATCAAAGGTTCGTCGGCAATGAACATATTCATCGCCATCATAATCCTTCTGATATGCCGTATCGTGGCGGTGTCCATAGGCATGAAGATGCTCAGTTCCCTGCTTGGAACCCTGCTCGACGTAGGTGCCATCGCGCTCATCGTCATCTTCCAGCCTGAGATAAGACGCTTCCTCAACAGGATAGGCAGCTCGGCCGGCAAGACCATAGGCAGCCGCAGATTCCTGCGCTGGCTCCTCCCCTCCAAGGCCCTGGTGAACGTTGACGACAATTCGGTCGACGAGATAGCCCGCGCCTGCAGGGAGATGGGCGAGCAGAAGACCGGCGCCCTCATCATCCTGCGCAAGCGCAACAGCCTCGAGGACATCGTGAACACAGGCGACAGGATAGACGCGAAGATCAGCAGCCGCCTGATACAGAACATCTTCTTCAAGAACAGCCCGCTGCATGACGGAGCCATGGTCATAGCTGACGGACGCATACTCGCAGCCCGCTGCACCCTGCCCATCTCGGAGCGCGCCGACCTTCCCGCAAGCTTCGGCATGCGCCACAAGGCCGCCATGGGAATATCCGAGCAGACCGATGCCGACGTGATCGTGGTGTCGGAGCAGACCGGCCGCGTGTCCTTCGTGCGCGACAGCCAGATCACCGTCATAACGAGCATCAACGTACTGAAACTGCTGATAAAGGGCGAAAAGGAAACCACAAGCGAATAAAGGGATGGACTCAAGACTGGAAAGCAAGCTGGGATTCGACCGTGTCAGGACTATGATTTCTGACAGGTGCATGACCGACTATGCCGCCCAGAGAGTCGCATGCGAGGAGTTCAGCTCCAACCCGTCAACCATCCGCGCAAGGCTCACCCTCACCGACGAGATGCGCCTCGTGCTGATGTTCGAGGAGAACTTCCCCACCACCGGCTACATCGACGCCCTCCCCTTCCTGGAGCCCTTGCTCAAGGACGGCAGCTGCATCGACGCGCTGTCGCTCGCGAAGCTCAAGACAACAATAGACACCATACGCCGCATAACCGCCTTCTTCAGCGGAATAAAGGACGGCATATATCCCCAGCTCAAGCGCCTGGCAGCACCCGTGCACCACTATCCCGAGGTCCTGCGGCGCATCGAGCAGATTCTCGACAAGTACGGCGAAATCAAGGACTCAGCATCGGACAGGCTCTTCGAGATAAGGCGTGACATACGCGCCAAGGAGGCCTCCGTCTCGAAGCGCGCGGCAGCCATACTCCGCCAGGCCCAGGAAGAGGGCATCGTGGACTCCGACGCCAGCGTGAACATCAGGGACGGCAAGTACCTCATCCCCGTAGGCACGTCGGCAAAGCGCAGGATACAGGGCTTCGTGTACGGCGAGTCGGCATCGGGCAAGACCACCTTCGTGGAACCGGCCGAGATCGTAGAGCTTGAGAACGACATACTCGAGCTCCAGTTCGCCGAGTCCAGGGAGATCGCCCGCATCCTTATGGAATTCACCGAGTTCGTGCGCCCCTACGTGCCAGAGCTGATGGAAGGCGCGACCTTCCTCGGAGAGATAGACTTCCTGATGGCAAAGGCCGGCACCGCGCTGGACTTCATAGCCGGAATGCCCGTGGTATCGGAAGACGGCACACTGGCGCTTCGCAAAGCCCGCCATCCCCTTCTGGAGAAGGCCCTGCACAAGGAAGGCAAGCAGATGGTCCCCCTGACAATAGGACTTGACCCGCACAAGCACATACTGCTGATATCCGGCCCCAACGCCGGCGGCAAGTCGGTCTGCCTCAAGACCCTGGGACTGCTGCAGTACATGTTCCAGTGGGGAATGCTCATCCCCACCTCAGAAAGTTCCGAGCTCCCCGTGTTCGACCGCATCATGGTCAGCATAGGAGACGACCAGTCGATAGACAACGACCTCTCGACATACAGTTCGTTCCTCGCGGACATGCGCGACATGCTCGCGTGCGCGGACTCACGCACGCTCATCCTTATAGATGAGTTCGGCTCAGGCACCGAGCCCGCTGCGGGCGGAGCCATAGCCGAGGCCATACTCAGCGAGCTCGACCGCCGCGGGGTATACGGCCTCATAACCACCCACTACACGAACCTCAAGCTCTACGCTTCAGGCGCCGAGACCGGCGTCGTGAACGGCGCGATGCTGTACGACTCCTCACGCATCGAACCCATGTTCAAGCTGGAGATCGGCCTCCCGGGCAACTCGTTCGCATTCGAGCTCGCAAGGAAGATGCGCCTGCCGGAAGCCATCGTGAAGGACGCCGAGGCGCGCGCCGGCGAGGAATTCGTGGGCATAGAAAGGAACCTGCGACGCATAGCCCGCGGACGCAGGCAGCTTGACGAGAAGCTCCAGAAGGTCAAGAAGACCGACAGGAACCTCGAGGCCCTCACCGAGCAGTACCAGCAGGAGCTGGAGGAGATCAAAGCCCAGAAGAAGCAGATACTCGACGACGCCCGCAAGGAGGCCCAGGACATAGTCAAGGGCGCAGGCGCACAGGTCGAGAAGACCATACGCGACATCAAGGAGGCTCAGGCCGGCAAAGAGCAGACCAAGGCCGCAAGGCAGGAGCTGCAGGGCTTCCTCGGTGCAATCGAGAAGAAGAAGGAAAAGGAACGCAGGACGCGTGACGAATACATAGACCACAAGATATCCCAGCTCGAGAAGAGACGCAGGAAGAAGGACTCCCCTAGTCCCGATGCCCAGCCCGACACCAGGCAGCTTCCTCTCAAGGTTGGCGAGAAGGTGCGCGTGAAGGACAACGGCATGGTAGGCGAAGTCTCAAAGGTGTCGAACAAGTCCGTCACCGTGATAATAGGCAACATCACCAGCAGCATGGCACCTGACAGGCTGGAACGCATATCGTCCAACGAGTTCAAGGAGAACTCGCGCAAGCAGTTCAGGCCCGTGCAGCAGAAGGTCGACACCTCGATCTCGGAGCGCAAGCTGCAGTTCAAGCCTGAGATCGACCTGCGCGGAGCAAGGCTCGCCGACGCCCTCGACGCCGTGACCCACTACATCGACGACGCGATCATGCTCAATGTAGGAACGGTGAGGATAATTCACGGCAAGGGCACAGGGGTCCTGCGGGAAGAGATACAGAAATACCTCCGCACACTGCCGGGAGTCAACGTGAAGGACGAGGACATAAGGCAAGGAGGAACCGGAGTCACGATAGTGACATTCGACTAGAGACTGACCACTGAACACTGAACTGAACGACCATGAAAACTCAAAGACAACAGACGGGAAAGGCTGGAGAAGAAGAAGCCTGCCTGTACCTGCAGCGGCTGGGGCACACGATACTCGACAGGAACTGGAGAGCATCGCACCTCGAGACTGACATAGTGTCGCTGGACAGGACGGGCCTGCATTTTGTAGAAGTCAAGACCAGAAGGGCGCCCGTGGCGGCCGACCCCTCCGTGAACGTGGACTACAGGAAGATGCAGAGAATGGTGAGAGCCGCGCAGAAGTATCTGCACGACCCCGAGAGGAAGCTGCCGGACGTCGAGGTGTTCTTTGACGTTGTCACAGTCGTCATGGACGGAGAAGAAATAACACTGGAATATTATCCACAAGCATTCATACCCACATATGTATAACAACAGACACTACTACTGCGTCATCCTCGCCGGAGGCATCGGAAGCCGTTTCTGGCCCATCAGCAGGATAAGCATGCCAAAGCAGTTCCTGGATTTCACCGCCACAGGGCGGTCCTTCCTGAGAATGACATACGACAGAGTCAAGAACGTGATACCTGAAGAGAACATCCTTGTGGTCACTCTCAGGAAATATCGCGAAATCGTCACCGAGCAGCTCCCCGAACTCAGGGCGGAGAACCTCCTGCTGGAAGAATACAACAGGAACACCGCTCCGGCGCTCACCTTCGCAACCTACTCGCTTCTCAGCCGCGACCCCGAGGCTGTGATGCTCGCCACTCCTTCCGACCTTGTCATCGACGGTCAGGAAATCTTCGAGAAGGCTCTCATGAGAGCTTTCGAATTCGCCGCACAGTCCGACGCCCTGATAACCCTGGGCGTGGTTCCCACCAGGCCCGACCCCAACTTCGGTTACATCCAGGCAGCTGACGCCCTTCAGGAAGACAAGCCCGTACTCGTGAAGACCTTCACTGAAAAACCCGACCCCGACCTTGCAAAGGTTTTCCTCGACACAGGCGAATTCCTGTGGAACTCCGGTATGTTCGTCTGGAAGGCCGAGACCATCAGGGGCGAGCTCGAGAAATATTCTCCTGAAATCACCAGGATTTGGTCAGGCTGGGACAGCGCCATGGGCGGCGGGAACGAAGCCGCGTTCCTGCAGAAGGTATACACCTCCGACATGCCACGCACGTCCATCGACTACGCGGTCATGGAGAAGACCGAAAAGGCATGGGTCTATCCGGCTCAGTTCAAATGGGCCGACATCGGTAACTGGGATTCGCTCTACGAGTATCTTGCAAACCACGACGAGAACGGCAACGCGTCCAACTTCAAGGGCAAGAGCCTGCTGAAGGACAGCGAGAACAACATCCTCTATTCTGCAAAGAAAGGCAAGCTTACGGCCATCTGCGGTCTGGAGAACTACGTGGTCATCGACACCTATGACGTGCTGCTGATCTGCCCCAGGGAAGACGACAAGTTCAAGCCTTTCCTCTCTGACCTGGCCCTGCCGGACTATAAGGAATTCAAATAGCCGACAAGCTCGGCCGGGCCGGTGAGATAGACGTCACAGGCTGGATCGGCGGGCTTGAAATCGACGGAAAGATCGCCTCCCATGGCATGCAGACGGTAGGAAACCCTGCCGTCAGCATCCTTCGAATATGGTTGCAGGCCCATTCCGTAAGCAGCTATGGCGCAGGCGGTGATTCCTGTGCCGCAGGCCAGGGTCTCGGCCTCGACACCCTTCTCGAATGTCCTGACTGAAAGCCATCCGTCTGCATCTTCTGACATGAAGTTCACATTGGCACCCTGCGGCGCGAACTCTTCGTGCCAGCGCAGCTCCTTACCGTCACGGGCGACGTCCACTTCCTTCACGTCATCGACCTTAAGGACGAAATGGCGGGTTCCGGTATAGAGAAACACGCCTTCCAGCAGTTCCCGCCTGTCGGACGCGTCGACCATTCCAAGACGGATGCTGTACAGGCCACCCTCCTTCGACAGAACGGTGCCGGTATGTCGGCCGTCGGCGGCCTCGAAGACGTATGTGTCGCCGCTGCGGGGGATGCCGAGGGAATCGGCGAATGCCACGATGCAGCGGCCTCCATTGCCGCACATCATGCCCCCGGACCCGTCGGCATTGTAGTATTCCATGCTGAAGTCGCAGTCTTCCGACTCCGTCACGATCAGCACGCCGTCGGCACCGATGCGCCCGTCGGGAGCACACACGCCGGAGGTACGGCTGCACAAGGCGGCTATCCTCTCCGCAGTACGGAGCTCGCCCAGGTCAGCCCCGCCGCGGCCGTCTGCGGCAATGAAGTCATTGCCCGCTCCGGAATACTTGTAAAGCTGAACCATTATCTCAGAGGCTTGATGGTTATGGTCCTGTCGTAGACTTCGTCAGCCACGGCCCTGTATCCACGGTAGGTTCCGTTGCAGGTATCACCCACACCGGTATCGTCGTAGTCGAGGTTGACAGTCACGCTTCCGGAACGCTGGAGCTGGAAGGTGTAATCAGCCTTGGTGAGATTGTCGGTCGTGAAAGGATAGGCGTTGAACGCGAAAGGCTCATCCATGCTGAAGCGCACGCCCTTGCCTGCTGCATCGGTGAACTCGACCCAGCGGCTGTCCATCCTGAGGCCGTAGTCCTGAGGGATGAGGTAAGGCTCGTACATGTCGTCGACGGTAGTGTCGTAGATACCGATGCGGTAGCCGGTCTTCCTGTCGGGATAGGAAGCCTCGGGGCCGCGGCCGTACCACTTCACGTTGCTGAAGGAACCGTCAAGCGACAGGGTCACGCCAATGCGGGGCAGCCAGTCGGGCATGTTGCCCTGGGGGTTCAGGAAATGATGTACCGTTATGGTGCCGTCGGCATCCACGCGGTAACGCCAGAGGCTCTCGAAGCCTGCAAGGTTCCACGAGCGCAGATAGGCGCTGAGGTCATCGGGGTCAGGATCGGAATTGCCACCGAAGACGACCAGCTCGCGGCTTTCCAGATAGACGCCGCCACCGGCCTCGTATGAATCCCTGGATGTCTGGAAGCTTATCGGCCTGTGCAGCTGAGCGACATAGTACATGCTGGCGATGGTCTGTTCAGCACCGGCCACGGCGTAGCCGCGCTTGTCCCTGTACATGCCACCCATGGAAACGTGTCCGTCCCAGCCATCAAGTTCGTTGGCCACGGGTGCGCGCCACAGGTTGAGCTTCAGAGGAGAGCTCAGGAGCTCCTTGCCGTCAACGACCATTGAGATGAGCGAGCCGTCCTCCATATCGAAGCGGTATGTGAAACCGTTGCCGCAGACCTCATCATACATGTACCCGCCTTCTCCGAGACGTACGCTTCCCGCAGGCTTGGCCTCCGGAACTGCAGCGACATACCACTCTGGCAGCTCGAACTGCTCCCAGGCTACTTCATGCCCTGCAGGAGCCCATATCTCGTCCTTCCTGAGAACGGAACTTACGGTGATGCGGTATTCCTTGCCGGGCTGGACTGCCGGACGGGTGAAGGGTATGGTGAATATTCCGCTCTCTTCCGGAGCAAGGTCCAGGTCAAGCTCTCCGCTGGCAATCACGTCGGCATCGGCGTTCAGGGTCCAGGTCGTGCGGTATGCCGAGGCATTCAGGAAGCGGCTGTGGTTCGTAACCTTGAGAGTTCCGCCACGGCTGTCCAGGAGATCGAAGTCCAGCGGCTGCTGGCTCTTCTTCATCTGGTACATCTCCGGCTGGGGGGTCCTGTCAGGCCAGATGGCTCCGTAGGTGCGGGCGCCAAGGCCGTATGAATAGAACTCGCCTCCGTCAGTCTCGCCCTCGAAATCAAGCCAGAGCGCAGCCTTGGACGGATCTGCATCATCTGAAGGACGCACGGCAGCGGCATATACGGCAACATTGTCGATAATGGCGTCGCATATCATTTCAGAGGTTTCCTGGCCGTGGCTCTGCTCATCCCTGCCTATGCAGACTGCAAGCGGCAGATTGCGTATCTTGCCGCTGACCGCCTGGAGCCCAGCCATCTCCTCGTCTATGTAAAGTTCCATCTGACTGCCGTCATATACGGCGCTCACGCTGTGCCAGTTGTTCAGCCAGTCTGCGGGGACGAGCACTTTCAGCGACTGCACGGTGCCGTTGTCGAGATAGAACTCGAGTTCTCCGGAAGCGCGGTGCACAAGACCGTACTGGCGGCTGCCCTTGGTAAGAAGGTAATTGTCCTCGCCGAGGTTTGCACGGGGATAGACATCCATTGCTATGGTAAGCGAGTCGCGGCAGATCTCGAGGGATTCGCTGCGGTAAAGCTGCACCCACTGGTCCTGCTTGTTCAGGTCGATGGCAAGGCCGCTGCGGCCCTTGACGAGCTTTGCCTGGCCGAAGATCGCCGACTGCACGGCAGCCGGTGACTTGTCTTCAAGAAGACGCACCTTCTGAGTGATTCCGGGGCTCACGAAATCCCAGATGGCACCGCCAAGATGGGAGTCGTGCAGGTATATCTCGCGCCAGAAGTCATCCATCGCTCCGCCACCGTTTCCGGCAACGGACACATATTCGTCCATGAATGAAGGACGGGGGTCCGAAGGATTCAGGCCATAGCCGATCTCGTGAGTGAGGGGTATGGGATATCTCGGGCCCACTATCTCCTCGGCGGGATTCTTCGGGGCGTTGCCGCCGTACATCCAGTAACGGGTATCGTCGTATTTCCGGCCTTCGGCTACAACCTCACCGATGTTGAAGCCTTCACCGCTCTCGTTTCCGGCGCTCCAGAAGAGCACGCAGGCATGATTGCGGTCGCGGAGGACTATCTGACGTGCCCTCTCACGGTACATCTCCGTGAATTCAGGGAGTCCGCTCACGAACTCGGTAGCGTGGGCTTCGTCGCCGGTTTCGTCAACTATATAGATTCCGTATTCATCAGCCAGCTCGAGGTAACGGTGGGTCGGAGGATAGTGCGAAGTGCGCACGGTATTGAAATTGAACTGCTTGAGTATCTCCATGTCGCGGCGTATCGTGGCCTCGTCCATCGCGTGGCCGAGCTCAGGATGCTGCATGTGCGAGCAGATGCCGCTGAGCTTGACCTTCCTGCCGTTGAGGTAGAACACTCCGTTACGGATTTCAGTTTCCTTGAAGCCTATCTTGCGGGTGATGCTCTCGACAACGCGGCCGGATGCATCGGAAAGTTCCATCGTGAGGTCATAGAGCTCCGGGGTCTCGGCCGTCCACTTCAAGGGAGCGGCCACCTTTGCAGCGAGCATCACCATCTTCTCCTCGCCTGCTGAAAGGATAAGGCCATCCTTCTGCATACGGGCCACCTCAACTCCATCCTTGCCCACGGCTGCTGAAATGGCAAATGAACCGCCATTGCCGTATGCTTTGACGAAGGTGTTCACGGTCAGTTCGGCGTCAGTGAAACTGTCGTCGAATTCCGTGATGACCTGCCAGTCGCGTATGCGCTGCTGCTTTGTGGCATAGACGGTCACATCGTCGAAGATACCTGCAAGGCGCCAGTAGTCCTGGGTCTCGAGATAGTAGCCGTCGGAGTATTTCAGAACCAGCACGGCAAGGTTGTTCTTTCCGGGCTTGATGTACTTCGTGATATCGTATTCCGAAGGTTCCTGGGCGCCCTCGTTATAGCCCACCTGCTGTCCGTTCACCCATACGAAGCTTGCGGAAGCAACCTTCTCGAAGCGCAGGAAAACCTCCTGCCCCTTCCACGAAGAGGGGATGCTGAACTCTGTCCTGTACGCACCGGTAGGGTTCAGCTCCTTGGGTGTGTGGGGAGGGTCGGCATGGAAAGGAGTGACGGTATTCCTGAACACAGCCTGGCCGAAGCCCTGCATCTCCCAGTTTGAGGGGACCTCGATGGAAGACCACTTCCTGTCGTTGAAGCCCGGCTTGAAGAAATCGGAGGGAATTCCCTGCGGATTCTCAGCGTAAAGGAACTTCCACTGCCCGTTAAGGCTTACGCTGCTCTGGGGAATGTAGTAGGCACGGCCCTCTTCCTGGCCGAGTCCGAAAACCTCCGTATTGTCGATGTAGTACGGAAGATCCTCCATGAAAGGTCTGTTCTGGGAATACCCGGAAACGGACAAAGCGAGCAGAAGTGCTGCTCCAAGAATGTGCTTGTGCATATAGTGCGGTTTTTAGTATATCAGTGTGATGTCATCTATCCAGAGCCTGCTCTGCGATGAACCGGTGAAGTAGTCGCCGAGCGCGCTGGATGCGAATGACACTATTATGTGCGTGGGCTTTCTGTCGAGAGCCTTGTAGTCGAACGGAATTTCAAGCTGGACCCAGCCGTCGGCAGCGCTGTCCACAACCTGAGGGAAGGCGCTCCACTTGTTGGAAGAGCAGTCGGCAGAGAAGTAGCCGTAAGCTATCACAGCGGCATCATCAGGGTCGAAGAAGGTGCTCTTGTCGGTGGTGTTGACCTGCACGGGGCTCTGCGGAGTGCCGCCGAACCTGCGGTAATCCCAGTCGCCCAGCGCAACCATCATCGAGCAGAAGTCGGGGTCGCCGGCCTTTACGGGATGATCGGCGGGATAGCCGTCCACAACGTCGATGGTGCCGCATTCGTACCTTGCCCAGAGCCTGATTGCACGCGGCCGGAGCGCCCACGGACGGCCGAAGTTCACAAGGCCGCCCTGAGTCCCGACGAGCCCTGCAAACTCACCTGAGAAGGTGTTGCCCGCCGCGAACTTGATCACCACGTTGCGCGATACCAGCGATGCGCTGGCTGCGCCGCCGTGCCTGATGTCGGTGTCCGGCATGGCGATGCAATAGGCGGAGCCCACCGTGGTGGAGCCTATGTTGCCGGAATCCCACCATTTGGTCTGCTCGCCAAGTTCGGAGGAAGCGGGGTTGAACCAGGAATAATATACGGAAGACTCGGCGTTGCTGTACGCCTCGAATCCGGCGTTTGGCAGCTGCTCGGCAGCCTCGGTGGTGAATTCTACCGTCGGGGTATTGTCGCCGCCGCTGTATGCCTGACATTCATATACGGTCTCGGGCTGAAGGCCGTCGAGGCAGACCTTGAAGGTTCCGCCTTCCACAGTTACTCCAGTGGCTTCAGTCCACTCGGAGTCGCCCTTTGCTCTCCACAGGAATCCGCTTTCGCTGCCGGCCACGCCATTGGCGGTCAGCCATGCGCAGCAGGTCCAGGCATCGACTGACGCCATCTCCACCGATACGGAAGTCTGCTCGGCATAGAGCAGCCAAGTCTCAGTCTTGCCGTCGAATGTCACCGAAACCTCTGCTCCGTCGGTAAAATCATGGATGTCGGACATCTGGGGGCTGTATGAAGCGCCTGCGGGACCAAGCTTGAGCGAGGTGACCGTGATGTTTTTCAGTGATGTCGACGCAGAAACCGTGACTACGGCCCTGTGGTTCACATCGTCTATGACGGCCGCACCCATCTGCCCCCTGACAGTAAAGTATCTTTCGATGCTCTGAACGGCGGAAACCGTCCATTCATAGTCCTGATAGGTCCTGAGCGTGAACTTTCTGGGGGTTCTCAGGTCATGCACTGCCACCAGCTCGGGTTCGCTGACGGTGATCTCATGCCTGTATGCAGCACTAAGCACACGCACCTTCGAAAGGTCGGCACTCTCTTCAAGCTCTATGCTCACCGCGCGTTTTGCCACGTCTATCCTGACGGCAGACGCATCCTCGACATCCATGGCAGTGATCTCTGCCACGCGTACGGGATACGGAAGGTCATTCTCGATGCAGCCGCAGAGAGAAAGAAGGACAGATATGAACGCGAGCCTTTTCTTCATGTTCTAAAAATGGAATGCCACGCCGAAATTGATGCCGGTAAGGTCGACGCCGAACCTGGCGGCGAACTTGGAACGGCCTCCGGACTGAGAGCCGTCGGTGAAGCACTTGACTGAATTGTATGACATGTTTGCCATGCTGATGGTGAGCATGACGGAAACGTTGTTCATCACATAGAACACCATACCCGGGCTGAACGCGAAGTTCAGCTTGTTGGAGGTGGAGTAGTTCATTCCCGGCTTCGTCTTGTCATATTCGGTACGGCCCTCGCTGAACGAGAGGGACTCCTCGGCAATGATGCCCACTCTGCTGCGAGGATCGAGGGCGAAGTAGTTCCTGTGGAACACCGACGCGCCGAAGCGCTTCATGTGCGTATTGAGGTCGGAAAGGTCAAAGCTCAGGCCTTCGCTGAGAAGGTCGAGAGTGATGTTGTCGAGCACTGCAGAGCCTGAGAAGTACTGTATCCTGGCTCCAAAGGTGCAGTCGTCCTTGTATGCATATTCGAAGAAGGGCGAGAACTGTGAGATCTTTCCCTGGGCCGAAACCGGGTTGACCAGGAGCATTATCTCGCTGTTGTCGCTGTCGAGCTTGAGGTGCGCGAACTGTGCTCCCACGGAGAAATCACCCTTGGGCACCATCACCTGGGCGTTTGCCGTAGCCGCCAGAACAAGGGCGGCAGCCGCTGTCAACAGTATCCTGGCTGTTCTCATCTCTTTCCGATATAAAAGTCAAGACCTATGTTCAGGGATGTAAGGTCGAGCATGTAGCTCAGCGAGAAGGAGCCCCTGGAGCCTTCATCCACCTGATTGTGCACCTGACTCACTCTGCCGTAGCACAGGCCGGCCATTCCAAGGCTGGCGAACACGGCAACGTGCTTGCTGAAGTAGGCCATGATGCCCGGATTTACCACCAGGCCGGCCTTCCACTTGTCCTGCCATGTGCCGACCACTGCGCCGGTGTGCTCGTCGCTCTCCTTGGAGTGACCCCACACGCCCTGCAGGCCTGCATCGACGTACATCGCTATGCGCTCGGAATCCGCGATGGGGATATAGTAGCGCATGAATGCCGTAAGGCTGAGGTCCTGGCTGATGGTGTAATAGTCCTTGACACCGAGCGAGATGCTGCCGAAGTCGACTGACCCCGAGGCGGCGTCGAGCATGGTGCGGCCATAGCCGACCTTTGCTCCGAAACCGAGATTGTCCTGAAGGAACCAGCAGAACTCCGGAGCCACCGATGCGTGGAAGCCTACGGAATTGATGCCGCTGACAACGGCGAAATTGTAGTTGGCATTGTCATGCCCGGTGAAGGCTGCAGTGCCTCCGACTATCCAGGATCCCTTTGTAGCAATGACTGGATGAACTGTGCCGTCGTAGCGCACAATCTCCTTCTGGGCCATGGCGCTCAGGCCAAGGCTCAGAAGAATCAAAGTCAGTGTCAGGCGGCGTTTCATAGATTATTCGTATACGAATTCCATCTTGTCGATCCAGAGTGCGGCGGTGCGGCAGCCGGTGAAGTAGTCGCCGTACATGCTGGCCGCGCAGGAGATAACGATATGCGTGGGCACTGTATCCACATCCTTGAAATCAAGGGGAATGGTATATTCCTTCCATTCGTTCAGGCCGTCGCTGGCACTGCTCTGGAACAGCTGCTCGCCGTATGCGAGGGTGCTGGGATCGGTGGTGTAGTCGACGAAGGTAGCCTCGTTGGTGGTGTTGACCTGGATGGGGCACTCGTTGGAGCCTCCGTATGTCTTCTTGTTCCATATACCGAGAGCTATCTGCACACGGCCGCAGTCATAGTCGCTCTTGCTCACGGGATGGTCCTTGGGATAACCGTTCACGTCGGTGATGAGTCCACCCTTGTACTTTGCCCAGAACCTGAGCGCGGTGGGACGGGCAGTGAACGGACGTCCGAAGTTCACCATACCGCCCGTGGTGCCGACCAGACCGGCGAAGTATCCGGTGAACAGGTTGCCGGCGGCGAACTTGACCACTGCATACTGCGACTGCAGGCATGCTGACTGGCTGCCCTCGACCTTGGTGCCCGTATCAGGCGCGCAGATGATCTTGTAGGCGGCTGAACCGCTTACATTATCGCTTCCGTTGCCGGAGCCCCACCAGGGAGTACGGCACAGAGGATCGCTGGAAGATGCGTCATACCACTCCTTGTAATTGCCGTCCCATGAATTTGACGTGGCCTCTAAGCCGCCGTTGGGCACTACGGGAGCAGCGTCGGTGGTGAGAGTCATGGCATCGCCCATGTCTTCGCCTGCGATGACGAGCTTGTAGCTGTATTCAGTCGAGGGAGTGAGTCCTGTAAGAACAGCCTTGTAGCTGCCCTCGGCAGCTCTCACTGCGGGAACCGTGGTCCAGCTTGAACCGTCGGCGCTGTATGCGAAGGCTATTGCCGAAGCATCGGTGTACTCGGATTCATCTACATCGGCATAGATCGTGGCATGGGCTGCCCAGATGTCTCGGTATGCAGATGCTGAGAGGCCCGTTGAGACAGGAGTGAAGATAATGTTGTCCTCAACCACATCGGTGGTATAGTCGACGAAGAGTTCGAAGGTACCTATGCCGTCCTTGATGGAATACTTGAGGGTCATGGCATATACCTTTCCGGCCTCGATACCGCTTATTTCACCGCTCTTGCTGAAAGCGGAGCCGTCCTTGCTCAGGTTGCCTTCGAAGGTCCAGGCAAATCCGGGCTCATCGATCCCTGCAATGAGGAAATAGCCCTCGGCGCCGCTCTTGGACGCGTCATAAACTAGAGTGTTGTCGCCCACGCCTATAGTCAGGGTGTACCCTGCAGCGAAGTTTTCGGCAACGCTCGAGTCGAAGGAAACCGTCGAGATCGCGTTGCTGACGGTTGCCACAACCTCTACGCCGGTACTCTTGCCGGCCTGGATCGTGAATGCCTTGGAACCGCTGTAGCTCTTCTGCTCCCATGATGCGGAAGCGGGAGATTCCTTCGCAGCCTCGCCGGCAATCACGTCCACACGGTACTCGTTTGCGGGAAGCCATATCTCCTCAGGAGCCTCGGAATATACGTATGAACGCACGAGTCCTGAGAAATCGGCATAGTAGATGTTCACCTTGGCGGTGTTCAGAAGATCGCTGGCGCTGAGTGCAGCCTTGGTCTCGGGGATGGCCACTCCAAGAGTAAGGCATCCGTCGCCCTCTGAAACGATCTCTGCCTTGTTGCAGGAAAGCAGCGCGGCAGCAGCCATGATTGCAATGATGAAATTCTGCTTCTTCATATCCGTCCCTCCCTTATTCTGCTGCTTTTTCTACTACAAGTACTACGGGGATGCTGTTCTTGCAGCCCTTCTGGTCAGTGATCGACATTGTGAAAGTATGGTGGCCGGCAAAGATGCTGATGGGCTCCTGGGCTGCGCTCAGGTCGAACACCAGACTCGTCTGGCCTACAAGTTCCTGTCCGTGAGGGAAGGGAACGATGTCGAATACGAGGCCCTGGCTCTCCATGGGATTGATGAGGTCGAGCTGTGTGCTTCCGGTAAGCATGACTGAGCTGATGAAGGTCTCGCTGTCGGAATCGATGTCGACGACGAACTTCTTGACCCCGTTGGGGACGGAGATGTTGAACCTGAGGTCCATTGCCGATACTTCAGGGTCAGGAACCACGATGTTCAGGAGGTCAGTGTAAGGGCAGCCTTCGGCAAACTCGAGGGTTATGCCTCCGTCGCCCTTGGGAGCGTTCGGGTCTTCGCCGATCACAGGCTCATTCTCCACAACGAGGGAAACGGTGAGCTCCTCGTCATCCACGAAGCTGTTGATGCTGATAAGGAAGCTGCTGTTGCCCAGAGCATCGATCCTCTTGTAGAACTTGATCTGACGCCACTGCCTGGGCTGAATGCCTGTAAGTGAAGCCGTCATCTTCTGGCTCTTGCCGTTTATGCTGCCCTTGAACACGACAGTCATGGTGGTGTTGGCACCGTTGTTCACGGCAAAATAGCCGGCTGACTTGTCATAGTTCACGGAACCTGCGTTGTATTTGAGCTCATATACCAGAGGTGCACCTGCGGTTACCGTGACGTCGGTCTGGCAGGGGCCGGTGACGTCCTCGAGGAATGCTGAATCATATTCCACCGTGACCTTGCACTGCATGAGCGTACATGTGAGGCTTCCTATTTCAGTGGTCTCGCCTGCCTCGATGCTGAATTCCTTGGTGGCGCCATAGACAGGAACCTCGAAAACTGATGCGGGAATTTCCTCCTCGGTGCTGCGGGCCTCGAGAGTGTAGTTGCCTGCAAGCAATGATATGCCATCGCTTGAGAGAGCCTCGGAATAGGTCGTCTTGACCACCTGGTCCCCAGCCTCGTTGTAAACGAATATGGCATAGTTGCCTGGGGCCGCCGTGGCCTTTGTGGCAACCTCAGTGTCGTACAGAAGTTCGAGACCGGCGAATGAAAGGGTGCCGTTGGCGGTCATCTCGAGACCGCCGATCTTCCTGCAGGAAGTGAACATTGCAGCCGCAATGGCCGCTAACATCAAAATCTTCTTCATCTCTCTACTCGTTAAGGTCCTGTTCAAATTCTACTGTCTGCACTGTGTCGTCGAAGCTGATGGACACTGTGACATTGCCTACGTTCGTGGCATCGAACACCACATTGTAGCATGTGGCGGCATCCACGTTCCAGCTCTTGGGCGCCATGGTGACATTCTTTCCGTTCTGTGTGGTGAAAGTGCCGTTGAGGGTGAACTTGTATGCGTCCATGAATATGGCATCGGTCACATTCTCGAACACGTTGCCAGCACCTGTGGTGACAGTGAAGGAATAGGAAGTGTAGTAACTCTTGAACTCGTCGGTACAGCTGATCCTGACAATGGCATTGCCCAATGACACAGGAATCGTCACGCTGGTGTTCTGTCCACCTACGACGGTGACGTCAGCCGAGCCTGCAAAGCAGGGCTTTGCGTATCCTTCATCCTCGACGGAACCATACACGGCCTCAACCGTGTACTTGCCGGCAGCCAGCTGATCTGTCACGTTCCAGGTTGACAGGAGGCCGCTCCAGACGATGGCGGAGCCATTCTTTACAGTGAGGGTGAAATCACCCTCAGAAGGTACGGTTGCGTAATCTGAAACATTGCCCTTGGTCTGCACGTCGGCAACTTCACCCTCTTTGAGGGAGAAGCTCAGACAGCCTGTCTGCGCCGTCTTCTGGCAGGCAGGCAAGGCCATGGCCGCAAGGGCAATCAATACAATTGCGATTCTTTTCATTTGCTTGATATCTTTACTTTTACATTATCGATATACAACCACGCCGTGGTATTTGTGGTGCCGGCCTGGTGTTCCACCTCGGTTCTCCAGCTAATGCGATGAAGATCGCCGGCCGGCACGTTCTGAAGCACAAACGTGTCATTGTTGGGCGTGTTGGAGTAACTTCCCGTGTATTCCTTGATATAGAACGTGTTGACGTCCCTGTCGAAGGTGCCGTCGGTGGCACCGCTCATATACTGTTTCGTGGTGGTGGTATAGCCTATGTAGCAGTCCTGACCTACATTGCCGTCATAGATGGCGATGGGGATTCCACCAGGCTGGTTGTCTGCGCCGTAATCGAACTCCACGCTGATATCCGCGGGCTTCTTGATGATGCCCTTCAGCGGAGCGGAATCGACGCGCGCATGGTAATCGACGGAAGTCTCACGGCGGCAGGCAATTCTGATGCACTTGCCCGCTTCAGCTCCTATTCGGCCTCCGCTCCATCCGTCAAGGAATCCTACGGCATCCTTTGAACCGGCGCTCGAGGTCTTGTGCACATCGTGTGAAGAGAAGCTTTCGACTCCGGAGAAATCCTCGTACAGAAGGTACGGGACATTGAGGTTCAGCACAGTGGAATACTTGCCAGCCAGATCCTCGACCGTCAGGCTCTCCGAGATCGTGACATGCTCGGAATCATACGTGACGGTGACAGCCTGGCCGCTTAGGGTGCGGAACGCAGCATCGTCCTCATACTCCAGGACGAAGGAACGGGTATCCGCAATGGGATCCGAAGGCTCGTATACGTAGGTGTTGGTACCGTTGTCTGACCACTTGCAGCCTTCAGGAGCTGAGAAGGTCACCTTGTCGACATTCTCTCCCAGGTTGTTGGAAAGGATGTTGACGTATATCTTTCCACGGTTCTGCACCGATTCGGGAATGATGCGCACCGGGGTGGAATGGCCGGCGGCAAAGGTTCTGGACTGGAGGGGGATTTCCGCCTTGGCAACCTTGGTTTCAGTATAGAGCTTCACCGACATGCTCTCCCCGTCAGCGAAGGTGGTGGGAATGATCGAAGCGAAGAGATAATTCCTGTGGGAACCACCGGATATTGCCACCGGTTCCGCGGCTTCGATGGTAATGGTGGATGATCCTCCGGCGCGGGCCTGAAGGGAATGGCCGGCAAGGTCAACGTCCACGCCGCCAGCGACTGCCTTGGGGAAGGTGGCGGTTATGCGCTGCACGGGTTCTCCTTCAAGTCGGGAGTCTGTGGTGTAGAAGCGCAGGCGGTGCAGCACGTGGTCCAGGTTGATGACCATCTCGGAATGGTCGATATTCATCCAGTCGATGGGCTTGAGGGCTCCGTGGCGGACCGGACCGGCTATCATGAGGTCTTCGCCGGCACCTGAACGACCGTCCTGGACAGCAGGAACGTCAAATGATGCCACAAGGCCGGAGAAGGTCTTCGGAACAGGATATGTCACGTAATAGCTGTATTCTCCTTCAGGCATTGCCTGCGGAAGACCGGCAGTGAAGAACGCCATGTCGTCAGCAATGCCGTCGACGCGGAAAGCATTGGCTTCCAGGACGGCGGAGCCTCCATCGGCGATGGCCCAGAGCGCAACCTCGTCGCCGGCATTCCACTCGGTGGAAAGGCCGTCGGCGCCTGCCGTGGTCTTTACCGTCACGCCGGCACCACCGCCTACGGCAAAGCCCACCTCGACGGGACCATCCGGCCTAGAAGGGAGCTCAGGCAGCTGCCCTGAACATGCGTTCAGAAGCAGCAGGACGGCGAAAACCGATATTTTCCTTAAGAATCTCAATGCTACACACGCGCGCATATATGCGCGAAAACGTGTAAAATTAACCATTTTTTATGGATGTACCAAGTTTACGGCAAGTTTGCTATCTTTGTGCACATGAAAACAATAAAAGTGGCAATTGTCGGTTACGGCAACATCGGCCGTCACGCGCTGCATGCGCTGGAGGCCGCCCCGGACATGGAATGTGTGGGCATAGTACGCAGAAATCCTTCCAAGGAAGGCTTCCCGGAGCTTGAGGACTACCCGGTGGTATCCGATATCAGAGAACTGGGAAAAGTGGACGTCGCAATCCTGTCCACCCCCTCGAGAAAGGTCGAGGAAAACGCCGTGAAGTACCTCGAGATGGGCATCAGCACCGTCGACAGCTTCGACATCCACACCGGAATCTGGGACCTCAGATGCGCACTTGAACCCGTGGCTGCGGCAAACGGTGCGGTAAGCATCATCTCCGCCGGCTGGGACCCCGGCACCGACTCCATAGTCCGCACACTCCTTGAAGGAATGGTTCCCAAGGGTGTCACCTACACCAACTTCGGGCCCGGACGCTCGATGGGCCACTCGGTCGCTGCGGCCTCGAAGCCGGGCGTGATCAAGGCCCTCAGCATGACCATCCCCGAAGGCAAGGGCATACACAGCCGCCAGGTGTTCGTGGAGCTCGAGGAGGGCGCCGACTTCGCCGCCGTCGAGAAGGCCATAAAGGAAGACCCCTACTTCGTGCATGACGTGACCACAGTGCAGCAGGTTCCCAGCGTCGACGCCATCGACACCCATGCCCACGGCGTAAAGCTCGAGAGATTCGGCATCTCCGGCAAGACCGACGGCCAGAAGGTAGAGTTCAACATGAGCATCAACAACCCCGCCCTCACTTCACAGATACTCGTGATGGCAGCCAGGGCCGCCACAAAACAGAAACCGGGATGCTACACTATGATAGAGATCCCGGTGATAGACTATGTTGCTGGAGAGCGCGAGGCTCTGATCAGAAAGCTTGTATAAGCTCCTGCATAAGTTCTACAGTCGAAGATGAGGCTTCCGTGAGCGGGAGTCTCATTTCTTTTGTGCAGAGACCCATGAGGTTCATTGCGGCCTTGGCCGGAATAGGGCTGGTCTCGACGAAGCAGGCCTTGTAGAGAGGCTTGAGCGCGGCATTGATCTGCTCTGCTGCGGCAAAGTCGCCGGCCAGGGCCGCATCTGTGAGCGCCTTGACCTTGTCTGGAACTAAGTTCGATGCCACGGATATGCATCCGACGGCGCCATGCTTCATCATGTCGAGGGTAAGGTCGTCGTCGCCGCTGAGGACCACGAATCCTTCCGGAGCACCGTCAAGTATCTCGTACACCTGCTCAAGTTTGCCGGAGGCCTCCTTGATTCCTACGATGTTGGGTACGTCGTGAGCCAGGCGCAGGCAGGTCTGTGCACTCATGTTCGCACCTGTCCTGCCGGGAACGTTGTACATGATCACGGGCTTGTCGGTAGCTTCGGCTATGGCCTTGAAATACTGATACATGCCTTCCTGGGTAGGCTTGTTGTAGAAAGGAACCACAACCAGCCAGCCATCCACGTGATAGGGCTCCAGGAGCTTCATGTTCGCGAGCGTGCCGGGAACGGAATTCGAGCCGCAGCCCACAAGCATGGGCTTGCCTCCTGCCAGGCCGTGAGTCAGCCGCAGAAGCGCCACCTTCTCTTCGGCAGAGAGCGTGGGAGTCTCGCCGGTGGTTGCCAGAGCCACAAGAAAATCGGCTCCGAGCGCTACCTGGCGGTCAATGAGGGCGGCGTAGGCCTCGTAATCGAC
The DNA here is from genome assembly GCA_024401745.1 of Bacteroidales bacterium. Classification (GTDB taxonomy): domain Bacteria; phylum Bacteroidota; class Bacteroidia; order Bacteroidales; family UBA932; genus Cryptobacteroides. The sequence continues at coordinate 67,154 of JAKSKK010000002.1, read as the reverse complement.
CTCACCGTCGATGAAAGGGGTCACCAGCGCGGTGCCGCAACCTTTGAACAGAGGAGCAATCATTTCAATATGAGTTCTTTGAAGGCATGAACGCCCACGAGTCCCTCGGTGAGGGTGGCGGCCAGAACCGCACCTTCAGCGAAGCCTTCACGGGAGAACGCCTCGTGTGATATCTTGATCTTGTCGACCTCCGACTTGAACTTCACCACATGCGTGCCGGGGACCTCTCCCTCCCTGATGGAGGTGATGTCGGGCCTGATGCCGAGGTTCTGCTCGACTATCGATGCCATGGTCTTGGCTGTGCCGCTGGGTGCGTCAAGCTTGTGGATGTGGTGGGTCTCCTCGATGTGAGGGACGTAGCCGTTGTCCTTGAGTATGGCGCCCACCTTCTCGAGCGCTGCGAACACGGCATTCACGCCTATGGAGAAATTGGACGAATATACCATGGGAGTGCCGGCGGCATAGAATGCTGCCACAACGTCGCCGAAGATGTCGTCCCAGCCTGTGGTGCCTACCACCACGGCCTTGAAGTGCTCCGCCATCCACCTGTAGTTGGCCTTGAAGGCCGCAGGCGTGGTGAAATCGATGCATACGCATTCCGCAGCCAGTGCGGGATCTACGTTGCACACGTCCTCTGAAGCCTCGGCCAGTTCCAGGCCGCGGCGCAGCAGGGCGGCCTCGACCATGTGGCCCATCTTTCCGTATCCGCTTATGACTATCTTCATATACGTTATTTGAGTATGTCGTTCAAAATGCTGGCGGCAGCCTGCTGGGCGCCCTCTCCGGCTCCTTGAATCACAAGAGGGTTAGGATGGAACACGCTGCGTATGATGATTACGTTGTCGGTACCCTGCAGCCAGTATGCCGGATGGCTCTCGGGCACTTTCTGCAGCTTGATCTGCGCCTTGTAACCAAGCGCGCTGCCGCTGTCCTCGACCAGCGAGGCGACGAAGCGGTGGTTAGGCTCATATACCGCATCGGGGTTGACGGGCTCTATCTCCACGTCCTCGGCCTCGAGGGGAACGCCTGCCTCGCGGGAAAGGATGAGCAGTTTCCTCAGGGCATCCCTTCCGCCAAGGTCCTGGCTGGGATCCTTCTCGGTGAGACCTATCTCCTGGGCCTGCCTGAGCGCTGCCGCAAAGGGCCTGCCGCTGCTGAAGATGTAGTTCAGCGTGCATGAGACCACTGCCTCGATGGAAGTGATGCGGTCAGAGCTGGCCTTGCTGCGCGAAATGGTCTGCAGCATGGGCAGCGACGTGCCCACGGTGGTGCCGTAGCGCAGGAAGCATCCGTTCCTCATGGCTGCCTGCCGCATCGCGGTGTATTCCACGTAAGGCACGGCCAGGGAGCGGCGGTTGCTGCTCACGATATCTATGCCCGCTTCGAGGAGCGGTACGTATTTCCTGTATATGTCCTCCGAATCGGTGCAGTCCACGAAGACTGAGTGACGCGGCGCCGTGGCAATCACGGTGTCGACGAAGCTGCGGTCGCTGGAGAATCCGACGATGCTCAGGTCCTTTCCGCTCTCCTTGGCTATTCCGGTGGAGATGAGTTCCTTGAGTGCTGTTCCTACGGCTCCGCAGCCGGCGATGTAGACGTCCAGCTTGGTGAGACTCGGGAACTCGAAGAATTCCTTGTGTATCGCAGAGAGAGCCTGGCGCGCGATAGCCCTTCTGACATCGAAGTAAACGAAACCGGTGCTTTCGCCGGTGTCGAGAGCGCTCACTCCGGCATGCCTGAACGCCGATGCCGCCCTTGCAATCGCCGCGGCAGAGTCGATGGGGCCGTCGGCAACCAGGAAGATGCGCTCGTCGTCACCTGCAGGCAGGCTGCTCACTCCCACCCATTCGCATACCTGCGGGCTGGGAATGTCGGAGATCAGGGTTCCGGTGTTTTTAGGGTCGAAGGTGTTCCTTATACGTATGCCTATTCCGGCCTCCATGGCGGGAAGCACGGTGGGAGCATACAGCACCTTGGCTCCGTGCTGGGCCATGCACAGAGCTGATGTATAGGACATTACGGGTATTGTGCGGGCAGTCGGGACGTCCTTGGGGTTGGCTGTCATTATGCCGGGAACGTCGGTCCATATCTCAAGGTTTGAGGCGTGCACGGCGGCTGCGAAAAGAGCTGCCGAATAGTCCGAGCCGCCGCGTCCGAGGGTCGTGACATGACCCTGGCCGTCCGAAGCGATGAAGCCGGGAGCAACGAATATCCTGACCTCGCGATGCTTGTCGACCGAAGAGGCTATCTTCGAGAAAGTGCGTGCCTCGTTGTCCTTGATGACGACGGTGCGGGAGTCAATCCACAGAGTGCTGAGTCCCTCGCAGGCGAACTTGCGGGCGATGATCCTGGTGGAAAGCAGTTCTCCGTAGGTCTGGCACTCCTCGCCGGGAGCGTTCAACAGATCCTCGAACAGAGTGTCCAGCTCTGCCTTCACGGCGTTGCGCTCCATTCCGGTGAAAAGGCGTGTGACTATGTCGTAATGCTGCTGCCTCAGGGGCTTCAGCATGGCCTCCCGCTCTTCTCCGGACACCTCGCCAAGGGCTATGAGCTTGTCGGTGCAGCCGCTGATGGCCGAGCAGATGACTATCACGCGGTCCTCGAGGGCCACGTGCTCCACTATGTCAAGCACGCGGGAGATGTTGGTAGCGCTCGCTACCGAACTGCCGCCGAATTTCAGTACCTGCATTCTCTATTTCTTTCTTGTGATATGCGCTCCGAGAGCGTTGAGGCGGTTCTCGATGTCCTCGTAACCGCGGTCTATCTGTTCGATGTTGTCGATTTCCGAAGTGCCGGTTGCCGACATTGCGGCAAGCAGCAGGGCTATACCGGCGCGGATATCTGGCGAGCTCATCCTGCCGGGCTTGAGCTCGTGATGATGGTCGTGGCCTATCACTACGGCACGGTGAGGGTCGCAGAGTATTATCTGGGCACCCATGTCGATGAGCTTGTCGACGAAGAAAAGGCGGCTCTCGAACATCTTCTGATGGATGAGCACGCTGCCCTTGCACTGGGTGGCGACCACCAGCATCACCGACAGGAGGTCAGGCGTGAGGCCCGGCCAGGGAGCGTCGGCAATGGTCATGATGGAACCGTCGATGAACGACTCGATCTCGTATGACTCCTGAGCGGGCACGAAGATGTCGTCTCCCCTCTGCTGGAGCTTGATTCCAAGGCGGCGGAAGCACTCGGGAATGATTCCGAGGTTCACCCATGACACGTCCTTTATGGTGAGCTCGCTGCGTGTTATGGCAGCCATTCCTATGAAGGAGCCGACTTCGATCATGTCGGGCAGTATGCGGTGGCTTGCTCCGTGCAGATGGTCCACACCGTGGATGGTGAGAAGGTTGGAGCCTATGCCGTCGATCCATGCACCCATGGAGACGAGCAGGCTGCAGAGCTGCTGAACGTAGGGCTCGCAGGCTGCGTTGTATATTGTGGTGGTGCCGCTGGACAGAGTCGAAGCCATAACGATGTTGGCCGTACCCGTCACGGACGCCTCGTCGAGAAGCATGTAACAGCCTCTGAGATAATCCTTTGCCTGGAGATGATATGCGCGCTTTGCCGAATCGTACTCGCACTCGGCACCGAGCTTCATGAATCCGTCGATGTGGGTGTCGACCCTGCGGCGGCCTATCTTGTCTCCGCCCGGCTTGGGGAAGTAAGCCTCGCCGAAGCGGGCAAGGAGCGGACCTACAACCATGACGGAGCCACGCAGCGAAGCACAGCGGCGCACGAACTCGTCGCTGCAGATGTATTCGCGGCTGACGGATTCTGCAGTGAAGGTATATTCGCCCTTTGAGTGACGCTCGACCTTCACGCCCATGCCTTCAAGCAGGGCTATGAGGTTCCTGACGTCGAGGATTTCGGGCACATTTGTGATGGTCACCGGTTCCGGTGTGAGCAGGACTGCGCTGATTACCTGCAGGGCCTCGTTCTTGGCTCCCTGGGGAGTGATGCTGCCACTCAGTCTGTGGCCACCTTCAATAACAAACGAACTCATATCCTACAAAGATAATCAAATATGTTCAACCTCGGGACGAAGGGTCACTGCGAATTTTTGCTCCACCGCCTCAATCACCCTCCTCTCGACGGCAAGGACATCAGCCGCAGTGGCAGAGCCTGAGGCGTTCACGATGACAAGGGGCTGCTTTTCGTACACTGCCGCTCCCCCTACGCTGACGCCCTTCATTCCACATCGGTCTATCATCCACGCAGCCGGGACCTTCACAAAGCCACCATCGAGAATGAAGTGCGGAACTTTGACGTCCGGGCCCCACTCCGCACGAGCCACGTCGATTATATGGGCGAACTGCAAAGGGCTGACTATGGGATTCATGAAGAAGGATCCGGCGCTGCCTGTCTCCTTCGGATCGGGCAGCTTGGAGTTCCTCACGCCTATGATGGCGTCGCGGACCTGCTTCGGGCTGAGGTCGGCAGGCTGGTCATCGGGGCTAAGGCCAAGTGCCTCGCGGACTCCCTTGTACTCCAGGCGCGGCTTGTACGCACGGCTCAGGCGCAGCAGCAGGCTGGTGACTATGTAGCGGCCCTCGGCATGCTTGAACATGGAGTCACGGTATGCGTAGGCGCATTCCTGTACCGAGAACTTGACCTTCCTGCGCTCCTGGATGTCGTAGCAGACAACTCCGCTGACAACGTCCTTAAACTCCACCCCGTAGGCTCCGATGTTCTGCACTGCGGCAGCTCCCATCTCGCCCGGTATGAGCGAAAGGTTCTCCATTCCCCAGAGGCCGTAGCCGCAGGTCTCGGCAATGAAGTCGTCGACCACCACGCCGGAACCGACCATGACAGGGACTTCCTCCAGGCCCATGTCGACATACTTCACGGTCGTGATGGCACTATGCAGCACGGTGCCGGGAAAGTCGCCTGTGAAGAGCAGGTTGCTGCCGGCGCCGATGTGCTTGACCGGCTTGGGAAGTGAGTCGAAGTCAATGGATTCCAGCTCGGAAACGGATGAATACTGTATATATTTCGCACATTTTACGTCCATCCCGAACGTATTGTGTTCCTTAAGGCTGTAATTATCCATCACTAACATATAACAAAGGTAACTCAAGTGGATAAAAACACAAAATTTTATTAAATTTGTGTTGGTATGAAAAAGTTAGTTGTATTACTGTGCGCCGCCGGCTTATTGCTTACGGCCTGCAAAGAAGAGATCAAGAGCAACGATCCCACAATCTTCTCCATCAGCCCGAAATCCACGAACATTTCAGCCGTATCCCAGAGCATGGAATATGACGTGGAATGCGACAAGGCATGGACGGCCAGCATGGCTCTCGGCTTATGGACAAGCCTTAAATCAAGCAATGAGACCGGAAAGATCGTAGTGTCAGCCCTCCTGAACGACAGTGCTGACACACGCTCGGACACACTCATCGTCAGATCCGGCAGCAAGAGTCTCAAAGTTCCTTTCGTCCAGAAAGGCCTCAACTCCATTCTGTCGACCACAGCCCTCACTCTTGTCGGTATGGAGCCCGGCACCATCACCGTCAACGCGTCGGCTGACTGGACCGCCACCATCACCGGCACCATCGACGCCAGCTGGATCACCATGGACCGCAGCAGCGGAAGCAAGGGTGAAAGCACCATAAAGTTCCAGGCCAACGCCGAGAACTACAACATAGGCGACAGAAATGTGCTCATAAAGTTCGAGATGGGAGGCGACATCTTCTACGCCACCGTCACCCAGAAGCAGACCGACGCCATCCTCAAGGACAGAGACAAGGTCGAGCTCAGCAACGGCGCCCAGAACTTCAGCTTAACCCTGCAGCACAACGTCGAATACAGCGTAAGCATCGACTGCGACTGGATAGAGAAAGTCGAGACCAAGGCCCTCAACACCAGTACCGAGACCTTCTCCGTCACAGCCAACAGCAAGGACGAGGTCCGTGAAGGAAGCATCACCTTCTCCGGCAACGGCGTCTCAGAGACCGTACGCGTATTCCAGGCAGAATGTGACGTGCTTGCATTCGTCAGCGGATTTCCTATCGCGGGAGGTGAGACCGACATGGATACAAGAGATCTCTTCATCCCCTCAGATGGCAGCCATTATGAGGCCGAGCTCAGATCCAACATCGAATACGACATCATCTGGCCCGAGGTCGACTGGCTCAAGCCTACTTCTTCAGCAGGCAACGCCAAGCTCTGCGCTGTCCGCAACGACATGATCGCATTCGATGTCGATTCCAACAAGAGTCTCGAAGTCAGAACTTGCCGCATCATAATAAAGGACCACAACTCAGACCTCTGCGCAGCCCTGCAGATCCAGCAGGACGGCATCGTCCCGGAATACCTCGACGAAGAAGAATATGGTATTTATGACGCAAACAGCGGAGCTCTGTTCACATACACTCCCAAGGTCGACCAGATTGCCGTCTACAAGGAGCAGGGTACCGTATCATTCCGTATCCAGAATCCCGAAACGGGAAGCTACATGGTCATCTCAGGCATGCCCGAGAAAGCTGACGGTCCTTTTGATGTTACCGTCAAGCACAACATGTCGCTCGGTTTCCCTCAGGAAGAGAAGCACAATGGCGTAGTCATTGCCAAGACCGAGAACAGGAAGGTCTGGCTCTACTGCGAAGACGGAACGGGATTCATTGTTAAAATGTAGAAGAAGATGAAAAAATCGGCTATCATAATATCAGTAATTGCCATTCTGCTCTCATCTTTCCAGGCAATGGCGATCAAGGCATCCAAGCAGACTTTCAATTACGTACAGCCCGACGGTACTACCATTAAGATCCAGCTGCACGGCGATGAGTTCCACCACTGGACAACCGACGAGAACGGCAAGGTGCTCACCCTTGGCGCCGACAAGTTCTACAGGGTTTCCGGCAGTCAGATTCCCATGGAATCACAGTTCTCAAAGCTCAACAGGGCCAAGGCCAATCAGACGATGCGTTCTGCCTCAGAGGCTGCAGACATCACCCACGGCGAGCACAAGTTCCTTGTGATTCTCGTGCAATGGGAGGACATGATGTTCACAATCGACAGCCCCCAGGAGCAGTTCCACAACCTGTTGAACGAACCTGGATACAGCAAGAACGGAGGCACCGGTTCCGCATACGATTATTATTATGAGAACTCAAATCACCAGTTCAATCCCCAGTTCGACGTATACGGTCCCTACACGGTTTCAGGAAAATATGCCGACTATGGTGGAAACGACCAGTGGGGCAACGACGTCAACCCCGACGGTGCCTTCTACAAGGCATGCCAGCTGGCAGATGACGATATCGACTTCTCACAGTATGACCAGGACCACGACGGATACGTCGACCAAGTCTTCTTCTACTATGCCGGCCACAACGAGGCGGAATATGGTGGCGCCGACACCATCTGGCCCCACAAGTATGCGTTCTATTATTACTCAGGATACTTTGACGGCGTAAGGGTCTATGACTACGCCTGCACGTCAGAATACAGAGGCAGCTATGGAAGCACCATGTGCGGTATCGGAACATTCTGCCACGAGTTCGGCCACGTCATCGGCCTCCCCGACTTCTATGACACCGACTATGAGCAGAACGGCTCCGCCGACGCCCTCGACTCTTTCTCGCTCATGGACAGCGGCAGCTACAACAACGGCGGATGCACTCCTCCATATCTCAGCGCCATCGAGCGCAACCTTCTTGGATGGATGGACAAGCCCGATGTGATCGACCAGAAGGGAAACTATGAACTGGAAGCCATCCATGAAAGAAAGGCCTACGTGATAAACTCCGAGAATCCCGGAGAGTATTTCCTCATGGAAACCAGGGACGCAACAGGCTGGGACAAACCTCTGCCCGGAGGTATGCTGATCTACCATGTCGATCAGTCAAACAACAATGTCCACGGCCAGACGGCAAAACAACGCTGGAACAACTGGAACGGCATCAACTGCTACTCCGACCATCCCTGCTACTACATCGAAAAGGCAAAGAACTCATATTACGAGAGCTACTACGTCTACCCCGGATCAGGCAACGTGACGACTTTCCGCGGAAAGTCCTGGGCAAAGGTGGATACCGACTTCTCGCTCAACAACATCAAATACAACGGCGGAGTCACCACATTTGTAGCATCTTCATCTATCGTGAAGTTCATCGTCGGTACAGTCAAGGATCTATGGGGCACGCCCGTAAGCGATGCGACCATTGAAGTCAGCACCACGGCCGGCTCACGCATCATGACCACAAAGTCCGCCACAGACGGAACCTACACCCTTGATCTCAGCGAACAGGAGGAAACTGAATTCGTCCTTACAATCAGCCATGAAGAATTCATCAGCCAGACGGTCAATGTCAATGTTCCCAGGAACACGGTCACAGCAGACATCGTGATGTATTCCGAGTGGGACGGCGAACCTGAAACCCTTACCAAGGCCGGTAATTATTCCGGAAACTGCTACGGATTGGGCAAGAACGTTTCAATCATGGGTGCCATCAAGCTAAGTGCCGAAGATCTGAAGGGAAAGGCCGGATGTACTCTGAACACCGTATCATTCATCATTGCCGACAGCAATGCATCCTCTGTATCCGCATTCGTCTTTGTGGATGGAGAAAAGCAGATCGATCAGGAAGTGCTCAACGTCAACTATCAAGGCTGGACTACCGTCGATATGAACAAATGGAACTTCAAGATTCCTGAAGGAAAAGACATCATGGTCGGCTATAGCGTAACTAAGCCTGCTGACGGAAAGCCCCTCGCAATGGACAATGGCCCTTGGGTAGAGGGTGGCGGATATTCTTCACTCCAAAGAACATCGCCGAACTGGAAGGCTCTCTCTGCAAACCTCATGGTGCAGGTTGGCATCTCAGCCACCAACAACACCCTGCGTTCCGAGGGCTTCAGCTTCATCAGGAAGACTGCTGACGGCGATTATGAAGTCGTTCCCGGACGCGGCCTCACCATCAAGACCGTGAAATACACCAACACCAGCGACTGCATCACCGCCGACGTAACCTACACCAACGGCGCAAGCGAAACAATAGAGTGGGAACTGTAACAATTCAGTACCCACTCCATACATACAAAATAAGAGGTCGGCCTTTCAAAAGGCCGACCTCTTTATTCAGATAGAGTCGCTGTGACTTACTTGTGATTGAACCAAGGAATCCTGCCAGACATACCTGCCTTCTTGGACTTGTATGCGTTGATTCTCTGCAACATTACGTCAGGTTCTGCCTTCACGATAGACTCGCGGGTATTTACGGTGATATCATGAATTGACTTGCCGTGACGAGGAGTTTCGAACTCACCGGAAATGTCATAGTTGACCGGGCCTTCGTAGCTGAAGCTCCAATCCTCTTCATACCATTCATCCTCGAATTCACCTTGGATGAGATATCCCTTCTCTGTCTTCTCGATGTAGAGACAGCCTGAATCAGCTGCATCCCAGACTATGCCTGACCTGTACCAGTATGAGTAATCCTCTCCTGCAAGAACAGTGTTGGGAGCAAAGTCTGAAGATACCTCGAAGACGCCTTCGGGAAGTTCGGTCTGACCTGCCTCACCAAGGAACTCGATGATATAGGTGCCGTCTGAAGGGTTGTTTGTGTCTGAAATCTCAAGGATCCAGTCGGTGGTATCTTCTGAGAAATAGTCACCCCAGTTATATACATCAACGTTATTGAGGATGTGACGATGATCCTCGTGTTCGATCTCGCCCTCGTATGTGAAGATCCATTCGTCGTCGATGGTCACGAGATTCATGGTAACGGTGTACTTGGTGCCGTTGAGAGCGATCTCGACAGTACCCTCGGTGATACCGTAGTCCTCAGCACTCTCGTCATCGAACTGATGATAGAGCTCTGCGCCTGTACCGTATGACAAGACGTCAAGATCATCGACGGAATATCCGAGCATTTCTGCAAGCTCCTCGACAGTGCTGATGCCATAGAACAGCTGATATATCCAAAGCTCCTCTTCAAGGGACTCCCTGAGTGTGATGTTGGTACCCTGGGTGAAAGTGAAGGCAGCATGGTCAATTCCTGCCTCGTACATTCCGGCGGGAAGTGCCATAACGTCTGAAATAGGAGCATAGAACTCGAAGAGCAGGCTGTATGCCTCGCCTACAAAGTAGTTGTTCTCATCGACCTCTCCCTTGTAGAACTGGGTGTAGTACAAGTCAGAGCCGTCCCACTCTTCGCCATAGTATCCGGTCATTGCACCATCAAGGGCGATGGGAGCGCGGGGACCTGCAACGATGGTCGCGAGCTTCTCGGCAACCTTACCGTCGGAATTGCGGATAGCCCTTACTGAAACGAAGTGCTCTCCCTGACGGCCGGCAGCGATGACGGTGATTTTGCAGGCTTCTTCATCGACGGATACGATTTTACATCCATCGATAGGCTTTGCAAGAACGGTTACAGTCTCGTCGCCACCTGAGATTTCATACTTGATGACACAGGTTGAACCTGCGGGGCATTCGATTGCATCTTCATCGAAGATGATGGTGAATGTCTTGGCTACAGTGATGACATCACCGTTACCGAAATCGAATGTGAATGAAGTCTCATCCTCGGTAACCTTGATCTTGTCCTCACCGTCCTTTCCATCATTACCTTTGGCACCGTCCTTACCATTTGCACCGTCTGCAATGATGAACTGCTTTCCGTCGCTGAAGCAGACCTTGAGTCCGTCGGCGGTAGTGGCGATGGATGAAATGGTGGTCTCGGCTGCCTTGGCATTAGCCAGGGCCTGCATAGCCTCTACCTTGTTAAGAAGCTCTGCCTGTGTGGCTTCAACACCGTCGAGCTTCTTGTTCAGCTCGTCGATGGTGTCGCCGTACTTGTCACAACTGCACACTGCAGCCGCAACAGCACATATCATTATCAAAAATCTTTTCATAATCTTTACAATTAAAGTTTAACGTCAATAATAGTAAGGATTACTTGCTGATCTCTGCAATTTCAACAAATGATTTACCCTGTGACTTTGCAGGTTTTGCAGCTTTCTTTGAAGAAGCGGGCTTTGCGGGTGCTGAGTTCGCGTCAGGCATGGTGATTGTGAATTCGCCAGAATCGTTTCCAACATATGTGTAGGGTTCGTAAGACTCACCGTAATCAAACTCGCATGTAAATGAAATCACACCGTCAGTATATGTGCCGGTAGATGTTGCACCTGCACTTGCCCAACCAGCATCAGGATCAAGCATTACGCCAAGTTCCTGATAAGGGAAAGAAACAGCGTCGGGATCGCTTGCATCGATGGTGATGTATGTCTGACGCACATTGTACTGGAGTTTCGTGGGATCAGAAAGGCCGAACCACTCCATGATGTTCTCTGCGCAGTAAGGTGAATCGAAGTAGAATACACCGGGTGTTGCGTTGTCCTCATATACGTCAACAGGCATGTCTACCGGCAGTGCTCCACCGTCATAGAAACCATATACCTCTGAAATGATGGAATCGTGCCAGATTGCAACGCCAAGATAGGTCACATCCCCGAGTTTCTGTGTAGGAAGAGTGGAGAAGTCTGCCCTGCCAAGCTCTGATGAGATAGGCTCGAGAGTGTCCTCGTCAATTGCATACGCGTATGCAACATAGTCGGTATCGGGCTGAAGATAACCCTCCCAGTCGTCTGCCAGGAAGTCTCCTGACTTTACGAGGTTGCCGGTGATGAACTCCTTGAATGTAGGTGCGTATGATGAGTACTTGGTCTCATACAGTTCCTCCCAATATTCGAGGTCGGCTGCACACAGATCGGCAACGTTATCGAACTGATCTACGTATCCTGCTGATTCAACAGAATAGATATAGAGGGCCTCCTTGTTTGAAGGGATTACGTCGATGACTGCACCGTACTGGGTGATGTCGTAAGCGGTGATTTGGAATTTCACGTCGGTGATGGCCTTCTTTGCAACTGTGATCACAATTGCGCTGTTAGCACCGTCTGAGTTGCGGATGGCCTTGATGACGAAGCTGCCTGCGAGGGACTTTTCTGAAGAGATGGTGACAGCCTTCTCTCCGATTCTATAAGTATAGGGGCAGTCCTCGACAAGGATCTTGGTGGTAGCGTCACCACCGATGACCTCGAAAGGAATCTCGACAGGAACACCGCTCTCGATTTCAAACTCGGTCTTCTCGGCCTTGATGCCGAATGCTCCGGTCTTTGATACAGCGACTTTATTGCCATCGCCGAAGTCGAAGTAGTAGCAGAGGTTGTCCTCGGTGTAAGAAACCTTTGAATCCTCACCGTCCTTACCGTCCTCACCGGGCTTTCCGTCCTGGCCGTCCTTACCGTTTACAACCGTGAAGGAATTGTTGTCGCTGAATGTTACTGTAAAGCCTCCGTCTACAGGGCTGACGCTCTTTATTGAAACGCCTGACTGAATTGCGTCGAGTATTTTCTGCAGCGCGTCTACCTTATTGAGAAGGTTATTGACTGACTGCTCTGTGGAATTGATGCGCTTTTCAAGATCTGAGATTGCGCCATCATACTTGTTACAAGCGCATACCAGCGCCGCAACAGCTGCACAAATAACTAAAAGTTTTTTCATAATGTGATTATTTATAACGATTGTAATACACTGCCAACAGTGCTAAGTTATGTAAAATATTCCCTATAATCAAATATTTTAATAATTAAATGTAATTTCACATAAACAACCGTATATTATTATCTATCAATGTTTTACAAAATTGACACCTTTCAGATAGCATATAAATAATCAGCATCTGCTTTCAAATTGAAAGCAGATGCTGATAGATAAATGCAAATATGTAATCTACTCTTTTACTGTACTTGCGAGGAACAGCTCGTCCATCTGTACCTGGTCGATCTTGCTGGGAGAATCGATCATGACGTCGCGGCCCTGGTTGTTCTTGGGGAATGCGATGTAGTCACGTATCGTCTCCTGGCCGCCGAAGAGGGCGCAGACGCGGTCGAAACCGAATGCGAGGCCTCCGTGAGGGGGTGCACCGAACTTGAATGCGTTGATGATGAAGCCGAACTTATACTCGGCGTCCTCCTTGCTGATGCCGAGGACATCGAACATGCGGCTCTGCATCTGTGCATCATGGATACGGATTGAACCACCGCCGAGCTCTGTACCATTCAATACAAAGTCGTAGGCGTTCGCGCACACGCGCTCGAGGTCTTCCTTCTTGTCTGAGTAGAACCACTGCTCATGCTCGGGCTTGGGAGCGGTGAACGGGTGGTGCATTGCGTAGAAGCGCTGGTCCTCCTCGCTCCACTCGAGCAGAGGGAAGTCCACGATCCACAGAGGAGCGAAGACGCTGGGATCCCTGAATCCGAGGCGGTTGCCCATCTCGATACGCAGGACGCCAAGCTGTGTCTGGGTCTTGCGCTTGGGTCCGCAGAGGATAAGCACGAGGTCGCCCTCCTTTGCTCCTGCAGCCTCGGCTACTGCCTTGACCTGCTCGGGGGTGTAGAACTTGTCGATGCTTGACTTGACTGTTCCGTCTGCATTGAACTTGATGTATACAAGGCCCTTTGCACCTACCTGAGGGCGCTTCACCCACTCGGTGAGCTCGTCAATCTGCTTGCGGGTGTACTCTGCACATCCGGGAGCTGCGATGGCACCGATGTACTCGCTGCCGTCGAACACGCTGAATCCGCAGCCCTTCACGAGCTCAGAAACCTCGTGGATCTCCATGCCGAAGCGGATATCGGGCTTGTCGGAACCGTAGTTGTCCATTGCATCGTACCAGCTCATCCTGGGGATGGGGTTGGCTATCTCGACGCCCACTGCGTTCTTGAACATCTGGCGCATCATGCCCTCGAATGTGTTCAGCACGTCCTCCTGCTCCACGAACGACATCTCGCAGTCGATCTGTGTGAACTCGGGCTGACGGTCAGCGCGAAGGTCCTCGTCGCGGAAGCAGCGCACGATCTGGAAGTAGCGGTCGTAGCCGGCCACCATGAGGAGCTGCTTGAAGGTCTGGGGGCTCTGGGGAAGAGCGTAGAATGTGCCGGGATTCATTCGTGAAGGAACCACGAAGTCGCGGGCACCCTCGGGAGTGGACTTGATGAGATAAGGAGTCTCGATCTCCATGAAGCCCTGCCCGTCGAGGTATGTACGGATTTCCTGTGCAAGACGGTGACGCAGTGCGAGAGCCCTCTGGAGGGGTGCACGGCGCAGGTCGAGGTAACGGTACTTTGCCCTGAGGTCCTCACCGCCGTCTGAAACTTCCTCGATTGTGAAAGGAGGAGTCTGGGCCTTGTTGAGGATGTTGACCTTCTCGATCTTGACCTCGATGTCGCCTGTGGGCATCTTGGGATTCTTGCTCTGGCGCTCGACTACCTGTCCGGTAACCTGGATCACCCACTCACGGCCTACACCGGGATCTTCCTCGGTGACGAGCTGTGTGATTCCATAACGGTCACGGAGGTCGATGAAGGTCATGCCTCCAAGTTTACGGGCTTTCTGAACCCAGCCTGCAAGGGTCACAGTCTTTCCTGCATCGGCGAGTCTGAGCTCGCCGCAAGTATTGCTTCTGTACATATAATGTTAGGTTTTATTGCCGAACTGCAAAGATAATGATTTATTTGAGGAGTTGCATTTCATCGAGCAGATATCCTGCACCACCGAACTTGTCCATCATCATGAGGACGTAGCGTATGTCGACGCAGATGCATCTCTGAAGCTCAGGCTCGAACATCACGTCGCTGCTCATGGCCTCCCAGTTGCCGTCGAAGGCGAGTCCGATGAGGGCTCCGTCGGCGTCAAGGACAGGGCTGCCGGAATTGCCTCCGGTGATGTCGAGGTTGGTCAGGAAGCATGCGGGCATCTCACCCTTCTCGTTCGCATACTGGCCAAAATCCTTATTGCTGTATATCTCCTTCAGGCGCTCGGGCACCCTGAACTCGTAATTGCCGGGATCTTCCTTCTCCATGACACCCTTGAGGGTCGTGTAGTAATTGTAGATGACACCGTCCTTGGGTGAGTAGCTGAGCACGTTGCCGTAGGTCAGGCGGCAGGTCATGTTGGCGTCGGGATATGAGGCTTCGCCCTTCTTCCATTCGAGCAGGCCGGCGGTGAAGGCCTTCCTGGCCTCTTCCACCTCGCTGCCGTCCGGCATCCTGGACCTCAGTTCCTTCATCTTGTCCATGACCTTCCCGCGGAGCACCGCTGCAGGGTCGCCTGAGAGGTCAGCTTCGAGGGCGATGGCGGCATTCCTGCGCTCGAGCGAGGTGTAGACGCTGTTCTCGAACGCATTCTCAAGCTCCTCGGGAGTGATGTCCACCTTGTCTTCGGGCCTTACATTGGCCAGATAGTGGTCGAGGAGGGCAAACGCCACCTTCCTGTCAACCTCGGCGTTGTAATCCTTATAGGCCCTGTCGGGCACCTTCCCGGCCAATGAGATGAGCTCGATGTTGCCGAGAGTCTCAGAAAGGAGATAGGATGCAAGCTGGACGGGAGTGGTCTCTGCCGTATAGGCATCGATCTTCCCGATGGCGCCGGAATACTTCTTTTCGCGGCTGTTCCTGGCGTTCACCCAAGACATGAAGTCGCTTTCCTTCTGCTTCTCGCGTGCAATGATGCCGAGCTTGCCGAAGGATGCCTTCTCGCCCTGCCACTTCTTCCAGCCGTTGGATGAAGAGGCATACTTGCTGGCGTACTGCAGACTGACAACGTCGTCTGCACGCATCTCGGTCCAGAGCACGCCCTGGCGGACGGTGCGGGCTGCTATGCGCACGTCGTTGCGGTCAAGCATCGCCTGCAGCTCAGCGGCGGTCATGAAGCGCTGTGTGCTGCCGGGATAGCCCATGATCATGGCGTAGTCGCCCTCATGCACGCCGCGCAGCGACACCTTGAGCGACTGGCGGGGAACCATGGGGACGTTGTCCTGGGAATAGTCGGCCGGCTCGTTGTCCTTGCCGGCATAGACGCGGAACATCGAGAAGTCGCAAGTGTGACGGGGCCACATCCAGTTGTCGGTCTCGCCGCCGAACTTGCCCTGCGATGCAGGAGGTGCACCCACGAAACGAACGTCGCGGTAGATTTTGGATACTATGATGTACCAGACATTGCTGTTGTAGAAGCTGGTCAGCTGGACTGCGCAGTTGGGATTGGCGGCCTCATATTTCCTGATGAGCTCTTCCCGGCCGGTCTTGGCCTCGTCGCCACCCTTCCTGTCAAGCTTCTCCACGACGTCGGTGACATCGGTCATGCTCTGCAGGAAGCGTACGGTAAGGCCCGGAACGGGTATCTCCTCCTCGTTGCTCATTGCCCAGAAGCCATCCTCGAGATAGTTGTGCTCGGGAGTGGAAAGTGACTGGATGCTGCCGTAGCCGCAGTGATGGTTGGTCACGAGAAGGCCCTTGTCGGAAATGATCTCGCCCGTGCATCCTCCGCCGAACTGGACGATTGCGTCCTTGATGGAAGAATGGTTGATGCTGTATATCTCGTCAACGGAGAGGCGGCATCCCAGGCTCGAAATCACGTCGGCATTCATCTTCTCCAGCAGAGGAAGAAGCCACATGCCTTCATCGGCGCGTGCAGGGACGAGGAACATCGCGACTGCAGCGAGGGTGATTGCTATCTTTCTCATATTATATAGGCTTTTAAGTAAGAAAAGGCGGCCCTTTCGAGCCACCTTTTTATTATTGGTTCAGGATGATTAGTCCTCCTCCTGCTCCTGAGCTGCGTACTCAGCAAGAAGCTTGTTCTGAACGTCACCGGGAACGGGCTGGTAGTCAGCGAATTCCATTGTGAAGGTTGCAGAACCTGCAGTGATTGAGCTAAGAGTTGTAGAGTAGCGATAGAGCTCTGCGAGAGGAACGCGTGCCTTGAGGATTGCGAAGCCCTTGTCAGCACCCATGTCACCGAGCATACCGCGACGGTTCTGGAGATCTGACATTACGGCACCCTGATACTCTGCGGGAGTCATGACCTCGACGTTGTAGATAGGCTCGAGGATCTTCGGACCTGCGTTGCGGAATGCCTCCTTGAATGCGTTACGTCCTGCGATGATGAACGCGATTTCCTTTGAGTCAACCGGGTGCATCTTACCATCGTATACGAATACGCGGATGTCACGAGCGTATGAACCGGTGAGAGGTCCCTCGACCATTCTCTCCTTGATACCCTTGAGGATAGCAGGCATGAAGCTGAGGTCGATGGCACCACCGACGACGCAGTTGTAGAACTCGAGCTTTCCGCCCCATTCCATCTCGGAGATATCCTGGGTCTTGATGTTGAGCTGGGTCTCCTTGCCGTCGATCTTGAACTTGGTGTTGAGCTCACCCTCTGCAGGGCAGACGAGGAGGTGAACCTCACCGAACTGGCCGGCGCCACCTGACTGCTTCTTGTGACGGTACTGAGCGGTTGCCACCTTGGTGATGGTCTCGCGATAGGGAACCTTCGGTGCGAAGAGCTCGACATCAAGCTTGTACTCGTTGTTGAGGAGCCACTTCACGATGTTGATATGCTGCTCGCCGTTGCCGCTGAGGATGGTCTGGCGGAGTTCCTTTGAGTATTCTACGATGACGGTAGGATCGGTTGAAGATATCTTCTTGAGAGCGTCGCCAAGCTTCTGCTCGTCCTGCTGAACCTTTGCCTTGATAGCGCAGCGGTACTTGGGAGCGGGATAAGAGATCTTGCCGTGGTTGATGCCTGAACCGGGAGCTGCGAGGGTGGTGCCTGACTTGCTGCACTTGAGCTTGACTGCACAACCGAAGTCACCTGCCTTGAGAACATTGACAGCCTCCTTCTTGGAACCTGCTACAGCGTAGATTGCTGAAAGACGCTCCTTGTTGCCTGATGCTGCATCCTCAAGGTCGATACCTGTGGTGATGCTGCCGCTCATTACCTTGAAGAATGAAACCTCACCGAGGTGCTGCTCGACGTCGTTCTTGTAGATGAACAGGGAAGCAGGACCTGACTCCTCGCACTTGGGTGCGGGTGCTGCGCTGCATACGAAGTCCATGATGCGCTTTACGCCCATGTCCTTCTTGCCGCATGCGCAGAATACAGGGTAAGCCTCGCCTGAAGCGATTCCCTTGTTGAGACCACCGATGATCTCTTCCTCTGAAAGAGTGCCTTCCTCGAAGAACTTCTCCATGAGAGCGTCGTCGTACTCGGCTGCCTTCTCGATGAGAGCCTCGCGTGCCATCTCAGCGTCGTCTGCGTACTGAGCGGGAATATCGGTAATCTCGCATGTGCCCTTGTCATCCTTGAAGTGATAGTACTTCATGGTGAGGACGTCGACGATGCCGTCGAATGCGATACCTGCGTTCACGGGGAACTGAACGGTGACGAGCTTGCCACCGAGAGCTTCTTTCATGCTGTTCTGGATGTTGTCCCAGTCAGCCTTCTCTGAATCGAGCTGGTTTACAGCGATGACGAGAGGGAGCTTGATCTCCTCTGCACGGCGGATGGCAGCCTCTGTGCCAACCTCGACACCCTGCTGAGCGTTGATGACGAGAATACCGCTCTCGCACACCTTGAATGCAGCGTATGCACCACCGATGAAGTCGTCTGAACCGGGAGCGTCGATGATGTTGATCTTCTTGCCCTCGAACTCAGCGTAAAGCGGAGTAGCGTAGATTGAGCGCTGGTTGAGCTTCTCAAGTTCGTTGTTGTCTGACACTGTGTTCTTGTCCTCGACGGTGCCTCGTCTGTCGATCACTTTGCCCTCATAGAGCATAGCTTCAGCGAATGTGGTCTTACCTGACTTGGTGGCGCCGAGGAGTACCACATTACGGATGTCTTTGGTTGAATACTCTTTCATTTTGTATTTGGTTTACTTGTTGTCTTGTGTAGCTCGCAAATCTAATAAAAAATGCGGCCATTACCAAAATAAACTGCCACCACTTCGTCACCACCTGTTCCAAGTTCAGATTCAAGCACTTCATCCAGGTCTGCAGGACTGCAGTGCAGCCGCCTGCAGATTGCCCTGAAACCAACGTTCTCTCCCTTGAGGACCTCGGCGTCCTCCATCATCCGCCAGAAGCGGTGATACTGTTTTTCGATTGCACACATAGCCTTGTCATTTTTCAGCAAAACTGTGCAGTTTCCGGCTCAATGACAAATATAATCGACACAAGAAATGCAGATTTTCATGTTTTTTTAGTTTTCTGCATATTTTTGATGTGCTCTGCACAATTTCAGTTGGCAGATATTGTGAAAAGAGCTGAATATCTTTAGGGTCACTTATCGGTGACCTCATGGACAACGCAGCAATAGGAGAAAGAATACGACTGAAGAGAGAAGCTCTGGGGATAAGCCAGGGTGAACTGGCGCATGCCATCGGACTATGCCGGAACACCATCGTCAACGTGGAGAACGCAAAGATCAGGAGCCTCAACCTGGAGAACCTGTCGATAGCCGCGAATTATCTTCGGACGAGTGAAGAATATCTCCTGTTCGGCCACGATCCGGTACAAATCGAAACCTTGCTGCAGCAGAACGAGCTGAAGGCAAGGTTCGAGGAGCAGCGGCGCGTGATCGTGGACGAATACGAAAAGCGAATCGCCGATCTCCAGAATGAACTGGAGAACGTGAAGACTGTCAATGCCGCGTATCTGGACCACATACGCACTCTCAAGCAAATAAACAGCAGAAACAACGGCGCGCAAACTGAAAATGATTAACTTTGTGGCTGTATATGCCACGTGAGATTCATCTTCAGAACTGCATTGAGCCCGGCCGCATCGAAGCCGGGTGCGACGAGGCCGGCCGCGGGCCACTCGCCGGACCCGTATATGCCGCCGCGGTCATTCTTCCTGAAGACTTCCACCATCCCCTGCTGAACGACTCCAAGCAGATGACGCTGAAGGCCAGGGAAACCCTGCGTCCCGTCATCGAGAAGGAGGCCATCGCCTGGGCCGTGGAGGCTGTGGAGGCTGACGAGATCGACAGGCTGAACATCCTCTGGGCCAGCGTCACCGGGATGCAGAGAGCAGTCGCGCGCCTGACGGTGCGTCCGGAGTTCCTGCTCATCGACGGAAACCGTTTCCGGCCCTTCGACGGCATCCCCTACGGCACTTTCGTGCACGGCGACGCGCGCTTTGCCAGCATAGCCGCAGCATCGGTGCTGGCCAAGACGTACAGGGACGACAGGATGCGCGAGCTCGCCAGGCAGTACCCCGAATACGGCTGGGAGAGGAACATGGGCTACCCCACCCCCGAGCATATCGAGGCCATCAGGAAATACGGGTACACACCGTACCACCGCAAGAGCTTCCACCCCGCGGCATTGGAGCCCACATTGTTTTGACAATCAATAGATTATGGATAAAAAAGCTATACTTGAATCACTTTCTTCAGTACACCATCCCGCCAGGCAGGACCGCAGCGTCGTGGAGCTTGGCATGGTGCAGTCGGTAGACATTTCTGACAGCAGGGTGACCGTCACCCTCGCCTTCCCCAAGAAGAGGGATCCCCTCACCGAGTACCTGGTAGGCGCCTGCAGGGCCGCCATCATACGCGACTTCGGCGTGGAGGCGGAGGTCAGGACCGTGGTCACTGAAGAGGCAAAGCCCGCAAAGAGGACACTCAACCTCGACCAGGAGCAGGTCAAGGACATAAAGCACATCATAGGCATAGCCTCCGGCAAGGGCGGAGTAGGCAAGAGCACCGTGGCAGTCAACCTCGCATGCGCACTCGCCCGCCTCGGCTACCGCGTAGGTCTCGCCGATGCCGACGTCTACGGACCTTCAGTGCCCGTGATGACAGGTACCGAAGGCGAGCAGCCCGAGGCAGTGCAGAACGGTGACCAGGAGCTCATCATCCCCCTGCAGAAATACGGCGTGGAGTGGATGAGCATAGGATATTTCGCCGAGAAGGGCCAGGCCCTGATCTGGCGCGGACCCATGGCCTGCAACGCACTGAAGCAGATGATACTGCAGGTGGCCTGGGGCCCGCTGGACTTCCTGCTCATCGACATGCCTCCCGGAACCGGCGACATACACATCAGCCTGGTGCAGGAGATTCCCATGGAGGGAGCGGTCATAGTCACAACCCCTCAGGCAGTGGCTCTGGCCGACGTCGAGAAGGGCGTCAACATGTTCCGCAACAAGAGCATCGACCGTCCGATCTTCGGACTCGTAGAGAACATGGCATGGTTCACACCTGAAGAGCACCCCGACGAGAAGTACTTCATCTTCGGAAAGAACGGCGGAGCCGAAATGGCCGCCGAACTGGGCGTGGAGCTGCTCGGCCAGATTCCTCTCGTGCAGAGCATACGCGAATGCGGCGATGCCGGCGAGCCTGCAGCCCTTGGCAACCGCCCCGACGGACTCGCATTCATACAGTTGGCCAGCAGGCTGGCGGAAAAACTCGGCTAGCATCATGGAAGTACGCGCAAAGAAAGCCCTCGGGCAGCATTTCCTGACCGACCAGAGCATAGCCAGGACCATCGTGAACTCGCTCACCGTCAGCCCCGTGCGCGACGTGCTCGAGATTGGCCCCGGAATGGGCGTGCTGACTCAGTATCTGATTGAGCGTGAGGACCTTGACCTCAAGATGGTGGAGGTGGATACCGAGAGCGTCGATTACCTCCTGACCCACCTTCCCGGCATGCAGGGCAAGCTCATGGAGGCCGACTATCTGCGCCTCAACATGAGAAAGGTCTTCCCCGGCGAGTACAGGGTGATAGGCAACTTCCCCTACAACATCTCATCCCAGATATTCTTCAAGATCCTGGAGGACAAGGACCTGGTTCCCGAGGTGGTGTGCATGATCCAGAAGGAGGTGGCCGAACGCATTGCAGAGAAGCCCGGCAGCAAGACCTACGGCATACTCAGCGTGCTCCTGCAGGCATGGTACGACATCGACTACATCATTTCCGTAGGCTCCGGCGCCTTCTGTCCCCCGCCGAAGGTGCAGTCAGCCGTGATCAGGCTGCGCCGCAACTCACGCACCGATCTTGGCTGCGACGAGAAGCTGTTCAAGACTGTTGTGAAGACGGCCTTCAACCAGCGCCGCAAGACTCTCAGGAACGCTCTGAAGCCTCTCATAAAGGAGGGCATGGACACGAGCGACCCTGTGTTCGACCTGAGGGCCGAGCGCTTGAGTGTGGAGGACTTCGTGGCCCTCACGCTGAGATTCCAGGATTAATCTTTCTTGAATACGATTGCTCCGGCAACGGCGAGCAGCACAAGCAGTATCAATGCTATGCTGCTGGCTCGTGACACGCCTTCGCCGACTGAGTAGGACTTGGGGGCGAAGCGCATTTCGAGTGTGTGGTTGCCGGCGGGGACGTCGGCGCAGCGAAGGAGGCCTGCGGGGGTGTTCTCGTCGCCGGCGTAAACTTCGATGGGAAGTTCGGAGGTGCCGTCAATCGTCAGTTTCCAGCCTTCGGGATAATAGACTTCGCTGAATACAATCTTGCTGTCCGTTGGTGTTGAATAACTGTATTTCAGACAGTTGGGAGCATAGTCTGTCAGCTGAATCTCAGCTGGAGAGATTGCCCCCTCCGAGGCGATATATCTGGGAAAAGCCTCTTCGGGGGCAATCTCTCCAGCAGCACCGACCTTCTCGGAAGAAGACTCTCCCTCCGAAGCGAATAATTGGGTGAAAGCTTCTGCGAACCAGGCGTTGCCGCGGGCGTAGGGGTATGTGAGGGGATAATTGTCCTCTCCGACTATGATGTAGCGGCAGTTCATAGAGGCGAGGCCGGGGCAGTACGGCAGGGCTTCTTCGGCCTGGGAGATGGTCTCGACGCCGTTCAGGGCTTTGTATATCGAGTTGATCTCGTCGATCAGGCTGGCGTCTATGAACTCCTGGTAGCGCTGGAGCTTGGCGGGTGAATAGCCGCCGATGTTCTTGTGCCAGTATGAAGGATGCGAGTCGTTGAACACGTTCACGGTGATGTCGAGGACGCGGTATGAGGGGTCTTCGTCCTGAAGGATGATCTCGTCCACAGGGCGTTTCTCGAACTGGCTGTGGAAGGTACGGGGGCTCACGAAATGGTCTGAGTTCAGATAGCGCTTGCCCACTGTGAAGGTGTCGAGGAGGACGAGCAGGCACACTAGCAGCGCTGCGGTGGTGCGGCGTCCTGTGCGCAGCCCGGGATTGCTCTCGAAGCTCTTCTGGGCCTGCTTGGGCACGCTCACGCCCCAGAAAAGAAGGGCGGCGGAGCACACGACGAGCAGAAGGGAGCGCCATGTGTCGGCCCACAGGAGCTGATGGCGGTCGGCGGCAAGGGCATCGGCAAGCACGTCGGGCTGGCCGGCGTCAACGGCACCGGTAAAGCTTCCGAACAGGCCCTGAAGCACTGCGAGCAGAAGGCAGAGTCCTGCAGAGACGGCTCCGGCAGTAAGCACCTGGCGGCGAAGCGCCTTGGCATCATTCTCAGCCTTGACTATCTGGTCGAGCATCAGGAAGCCCAGCACGGGCAGGGTGAACTGCAGCACTATCAGCGACATCGACACGGTCCTGAACTTGTTGTAGAAGGGCACGTAGTCGTAGAACAGGGTGGTGAACCAGAGGAAATGCGAGCCAAGGCCAAGCAGCACTGCCAGCACCGTGGCGCCAAGTATCCACCAGCGTTCCTTGCGGCCGCGATAGTACATGAGGCCGAATATGAAGAGGAATATCGTGACTGCACCCATGTACATGGGCCCTGCGGTGAAGGGCTGAGGGCCCCAATAGAGGGGAAGATTCTTCGCTACCTCGCGAAGATTGGGCTGACCGGCCTCCTTGAGCAGGGCGTAGGTCTCTGATTTCCTGGGGTTCACAGCTCCGGCAGACGCTCCGCCGTTGTAGTTTGGAATGAACATGTTGGGCAGTTCCTCCCAGCCGTAAGACCATGCCGTGGCATAGTCGATGTCAAGACCCTTGCTCTCCTTCGAACCGTCGGCTGCGGCAGTGGAGCCGCCACGCATCGAATAGGGAGTGTATTCGTAAGTGGGCAGGAGCTTGATGGCATTGGTGCCTATTCCGCACAGGCCCATGACCAGAAGCAGGGCCGAAGCCACCACGAAGCGCTTCCAGAGTGCTTTTCTGCGCTCGGAGTTCCTGAGCATCCACACCAGCATCACGATGGCGTAGATGAAGATCACGAGCGCCAGATAGTAGGTGATCTGGGGGTGGTTCGCCTTTACCTGGAAGCTTATTGCAAGCCCGAACAAGGCGGCGCCCAG
Source organism: Bacteroidales bacterium (assembly GCA_024401745.1). Classification (GTDB taxonomy): domain Bacteria; phylum Bacteroidota; class Bacteroidia; order Bacteroidales; family UBA932; genus Cryptobacteroides. The sequence continues at coordinate 43,088 of JAKSKK010000002.1, read as the reverse complement.
GGAAACCTTAGGCAGCCAGTTTTTCCATTTTGCGTCATAGTCCTTGCCCAGAGCTTTACGGTATGTGAAGATCAGCGCGGCAAGAGCCCAGGGCAGGAATGCTATTGCCTGCATCTTGGTGTTGTGGCCCACCTGGATTATCTGCATGTTGTAGGCGCAGAAGGTGACTGCGACCGCACCGCCTGCCGCCAGCAGAGGGCTGATGCCCAGCGAGAGCATGAGCAGGAACGCGCCCAGCAGAGATATGAAGAGGTAGGTCGCGGGACGCTTGCCCGTAAGAAGGAAGTCGTATATGGCCTGGGTCCAGTCACCCTTGGTGGACGCATGGATGGTGGTGGTGGGCATTCCGCCGAACATCGACTCCGTCCAGGCGGTCTGGTCGTCGGGATGGGCGGCGTTCCACTCCATCATCTCGTGAGACATTCCCTGCCAGCCGGAAATATCGCTCTGGTTAACCATCTTGCCGCTGAGCACCTGAGGCACGAATCCGTATGAGAGCAGCAGGAAAGCCAGCACTATGCCGGCGAATACGATTATCTTCTTTTTCATAAAATCTTGACCAGTTCGGCCGTGAGGGCCTTTCTTGTATATTTGGCGATGTCCTTGCCCACAGGGGCGGTGTCACCCTCGATGAATCTGTACCATTCGGTGTCGATGAATGCGCGCACGTCGGCAAGATTGTCCCAGTCGAACATGTCGCCGGTGGCGGTGTCGCGAAGCACAGTTGCTGCGGCGCCATCGCTCTGGCCTATGCCCAGGACTGGGCGGCGGGCTGCCAGATACTCGAATATCTTGCCCGGCAGGACCTTGCGGTACTCCGGCTCCTGCCGCAGGGGCAGCATCAGTACCAATGCCGAGCGCTGCAGCGCAACTGTCTCCCTGTGAGGCAGATAGCCCAGCAGCTCCAGGTTGTCAGCCAGTATCGAATTACGTATTGAGGCCACCACGGGCTCGTCCACCTTGCCAGCGAGGCGTATGCGCAGGCGGTTGCGGAAGCCCTCGTCCTTCTCGCATTTTGCGGCCAGCACGTCCCAGAGGTTCACGGGATTGCCGTCGCTGGCGAAGAGGCCGGTGTGCACGATGTCGAAGGTCTGTGTGCGCGGCTGGGCGGCGCATGCGAAATCGTCTTCGTCGAAGCCGTTGGTGATAAGGTGCACGGGAGTCGAGGTCTTCTTCTGGAAGTCGGCCTGCACCAGAGGTGTCACGCTGATTATCTCGTCGGCATTGTCGAGGACCTTCTTCTCGAGGCGCCTGTGACGCCACTTAGCCAGAGGCCAGAGTCCCAGGTGCTTGAAGTAGAACATCTCGGTCCACGGGTCGCGGAAGTCGACTATCCACTTCAGTCCTGTGGCCTTCTTGAGGCCCAGGCCGATGAGGTGCATGCTCTGCGGGGGCCCAGTGGTGACCATTGCATCCACGGGGTGCTCCTTGAGGTATTCCTTCAGGAACTTGACGGAGGGACGCACCCAGCCTATGCGGGGGTCGGGCACGAAGAAATTGCCGCGGACCCACACGCCTATCTTCTGCTTCAGGCTCTTCTTCTGCGCGTTCAGGGGGTTGATCTCAGCCTTTGCGCCCTGCTTCTTTGCTCCGGTGAGCCTGCGGTATATGTCGTAGGGCTCGGATATGTGCGTCTTCACCACTTCGGCACACTCCGGCACGTCGGCAAGCAGGCTCTCGTCACGCGCGAGCTGCTCGGGGTTCTCGGGGGTGTAGATGACCGGCTGCCAGCCGAACTCCGGGAGGTACTTGCTGAACTTGACCCAGCGCTGCACCCCGGAGCCGCCGGTGGGCGGCCAGTAGTAGCTGATTATGAGAAGACGCTTCATGGGCTGCTAGAAGTCTGACATTCTTGATACGGGAGCCACGTCCAGCGAAGCGCGCTCGCCTGCCAGATAGTGGTAGTAGCCGGCAATCGCGATCATCGCCGCGTTGTCGGTAGTGAACTTGAACTCGGGCAGATAGGTGTTCCAGCCGCGCTTCTTTCCCTCCTCCTCTATCCTGCTTCGGAGGCCGCTGTTGGCCGACACGCCGCCGCCTATCGTCACTTCCTTTATGCCCGTCTGCTTCGCAGCCTTCACGAGCTTGTCCATGAGGATGTCGATGAGGGTCTTCTGGAACGAAGCGCAGATGTCCTCCTTATTCTTCTCCATGAACTCGGGATCCTTTGCCATCTCGTCGCGCACGAAGTACAGCAGCGAGGTCTTGATACCGCTGAAGCTGTAGTCCAGGCCCTCGATGTGAGGCTTTGCGAACTTGAAACGGTTCGGGTCGCCCTGCTTTGCAAGCTTGTCGATGATGGGGCCGCCGGGATATCCCAGTCCCATCATCTTGGAACATTTGTCGAAAGCCTCGCCCACGGCGTCGTCGATGGTCTGGCCCAGGATCTCGAAGTGCAGAGGGTCATCCACCCTGACTATCTGGGAGTTGCCTCCGCTGACGAGCAGGCACAGATAAGGGAACGAGGGCTCGCGAACGGGCTTGTCGGGCTGCTTCACGAAGTTGGCGAGGATATGCCCCTGCAGATGGTTCACCATCACGATGGGGATGTCCAGCGCAACGCCGAGCGACTTCGCGAACGAAGTACCCACCAGCAGCGACCCGAGCAGGCCGGGGCCTCTGGTGAACGCTACTGCGGTAAGCTCCGATGCGCTCACGCCGGCACGGCTTAGGGCCTCGCTGACCACAGGCACGATGTTGAGTTCGTGCGCTCTCGACGCCAGTTCGGGCACCACGCCGCCGTAGCAGCGGTGCACGTCCTGTGAGGCGATCACGTTCGAAAGAAGATATCCGTCCTTGATGACGGCGGCAGAGGTGTCGTCGCAGGAAGATTCAATACCCAATATGATATCTGCCATGATATTCTGATTCTTTATATTCCCAATTCTTTCTTCATGTCCCTGAGCAGGTCGAAGGCCTGCAGGGGCGTCATGTTGTTGAGGTCGGCCTTCTCGAGCTTCTCCTTCAGCGAGCCGAGAGTCGGGTCGTCAAGCTGGAAGAAGCTGAGCTGCATGGATCCGTCGTCCTGGATGTCCATGGCGCCCATGTTCTTCTCCTTGGCCTCGAGGGTGCGAAGAGTCCTCTCGGCGCTCTCTATCACCTCGTGCGGCATTCCGGCTAGCCTTGCCACATGTATACCGAAGCTGTGTGCCACGCCTCCCCTCTCGAGCTTGCGGAGGAAGATCACATCCTTGCCCTCCTCCTTCACGGCGATGTGCCAGTTGTGCACGCGCTGATACTCGTTCTCGAGGTCGTTTAGCTCGTGGTAGTGCGTTGCGAACAGGGTCTTCGCGCCGCGTCCCCACCTGTGAATGTACTCCACCAGGGCGCGGGCTATGCTCATGCCGTCGTAGGTCGAGGTTCCACGCCCGATCTCATCCAGCAGGACGAGCGAGCGGGAGCTGAGGTTGTGCATGATCATCGAGGTCTCGAGCATCTCGACCATGAAGGTGGATTCGCCGCGGGAGATGTTGTCGGTGGCACCCACGCGGGTGAAAATCTTGTCGAAGAAGCCCATGTGGGCGCTTGAGGCAGGCACGAACGAGCCTATCTGGGCCATCAGCACTATCAGTGCCGTCTGCCTCAGCAGGGCTGACTTTCCGGCCATGTTGGGGCCGGTCAGGATCATTATCTGCTCGCTCTTGCTGTCCATGAAGAGGTCGTTCGGAACAAACTCCTCGCCCGGGGCCATAAGGGTCTCGATCACGGGGTGACGGCCGGCCTTTATCTCGAGGACGTTGCTCTTGTTGACCACTGGGCGGCAGTAGCCACGGTCAATTGCCTGCCTTGCAAAGCCGCGCAGCACGTCGAGCTGTGCCACGATGCGGCAGTTCTCCTGAATGTCGCGTATGCGCTTCTGGATGTCAGCCACGAGGGCGCCGTATATGCGGCTCTCGAGCTCGTAGATTGTAGCCTCGGCGCTGAGGATCTTCTGCTCGTATTCCTTGAGTTCCTCGGTTATGTAGCGCTCGGCGTTCACCAGGGTCTGCTTGCGTATCCACTCGGGCGGGACCTTGTCCTTGAAGGAGTTGCGGACCTCGATATAATAGCCGAACACGTTGTTGTAGCTGATCTTGAGGGAGGATATGCCTGTGCGCTCGATCTCGCGCTGCTGCAGCTGCAGGAGATAGTCCTTGCCTCCGCGGGATATGCTGCGGAGCTCATCGAGCTCGGCATCCACGCCGGGAGCGATGATGTCGCCCTTTCCGAGCGCGGCGGCGGGACTGTCGGACATGGTGCTGCGTATGCGCTCCAGCAGGGCATCGGTGTTCTTCATGCCCTTTGTGAGCTTCTCCAGAGCCTCTATTCCTGTTCCCGAGCAGAGCTCGCGTATGGGAGTGATGCGCTTGAGCGACCTTCCGAGCTGCATGACCTCGCGAGGGAGTATCTTTCCGTTGGCGGCGCGGGCTATGATGCGCTCAAGATCGCCTACCTCGGAGATATGCTCCTCGATGGTACTGAGAGCCTCGTCGTTGTCGTAGAAGAACTGGACGACGCTGTAGCGGGCCTCCAGCTCAGCGGGGTCCATGACCGGCATGGCAAGCCACTCGCGCAGAAGGCGGGCGCCCATGGGAGAGCAGCTGCGGTCGATAGTGTCGACGAGCGACACACCGTCCTTGCCGGCGTTGCTTTGGAATATCTCGAGGTTGCGGAAGGTGAACTTGTCCATCCACACGAACTTGCCTTCGTCGATGCGCTGTATGCTGCAGATATTGCCAAGGCCGCTATGCTCGGTCTGCTCAAGATAGTACACAAGCGCGCCTGCAGAGCAGATGGCAAGCGGATAACGGTCGATGCCGAAGCCTTTCAGGCTGCTGACCCTCAGCTGCTTGCAGAGCTTCTCGACGGCAGACTCCTGCACGAATGCCCATTCGTCGAGCGAGCTGACGTAGTAGTCGTGGAACTTCTCGCGGACGGCACGCAGCACGTCCCTCTGCACAACCAGTTCCTTGGGCTGCATGCTTGCCAGAAGGGTCGATACGTACTCTATGCTGCCCTGGGTCACCTGGAAAGTGCCGGTGCTCACGTCGAGGAAGGCTGCGCCGCATTCGGGGCCGTCGAAGGTAAGGCCGCACAGGAAGTTGTGCTCCTTGCATTCCAGCATGCCCTCTCCGAAGGCGATTCCGGGAGTGAGGATTTCAGTGATTCCTCGCTTTACGAGCTTGTTCTTGCACAGGGCAGGGTCTTCCAGCTGGTCGCAGATGGCCACCTTGTAGCCGCCGCGCACAAGTTTCTGGAGGTAGTTCTCAAGTGCATGGTGAGGGAATCCCGCCATGGGAGTGTCGCCCTTTTCGCCGTTGGAGCGGCGCGTAAGCACGATTCCGAGGACTTTGCTCACAAGGACGGCGTCGTCGGAATAGGTCTCATAGAAGTCGCCGACGCGGTACAGGAGTATCGCCTCGGGGTGCTGGGCCTTGATGTTGAAATATTGTTTGAGTAGCGGGGTATCCTCCTTGCTCTTTGCCATAGCTTTGCGTAAGTATATCACGCAAATTTAATAATTATTTTAAATTATTAAGGCGGCTGGTCCGGCTAGAGGATGAGATTGCTTACGAATATGGCGATGATGGCCAGAGGCACAATCCATTTGATCATGAAATGGAAGAACTTGCCCGTCAGGCTCTGGATTTCAAGCTTGTCCATTCTCCAGCCCACAAAGATTGCGAAGGCGAGTGCCCCGAGAGTCATGAGGTAGTTCGAGGTGAGGAGGTCACAGAATCCGAAGATCGTCTGGCCGAAGATCCTGATGCCGCCAAATGGTCCGAACGACAGCGAGCACAGCACACCGAGAGCCCACGCCAGCAGGACGAAGAGCAGGGTTGCCCTGCCTCTCCTGTAATTACGGCGCTCCATGAGATGGTTCACGCAGGTCTCGAGCAACGATATTGAAGAGCTCAGCGCCGCGAGCAGGATTGACATGAAGAACAGTATGGTGACTATTCGGCTGAAGATCGGAGTATGCACGGCCATCTGACCGAACACGTATGGCAGAGCCTCGAACACGAGAGACGGACCGGCTTCGGGCACAAGGCCTCCGGCAAAGACGGCCGGCATCACTGCAAATCCTGCCAGGATGGCGAAAAGGGTGTCGAAGACTGCAGTCCAGGCACCGGCCTCGACCACGTTGGCATTCCTCGAATATGAAGTATACGTCAGCACCATGCCGACGCCGAGCGACATAGAGAAGAATGACTGCCCCAGAGCGCTGGCAACGGCGGATGCGTCAATCTTCGAGAAGTCGGGCTTGAGAAGGTACCTCACTCCCTCCTCTGCGCCTGGAAGCCTTACGGAGTAGATGGTCACGATCACCATCATCACGAACAGCAGGGGGATCGAAACCTTCGAGAACAGCTCTATGCCCTTCTGCACACCCAGATAGATGATCACGGCAGTGAGCAGGAGGAAGGCTGCATGGGCCACAAGGGGCTCGCATACCGATCCGGCCACGCTGCCGAACAGGGCGGAAGCTCCGTCGCGGGTGGTCACGCCTATTCCGCCAATAAATGAACGGCACAGATAGTCGACTGCCCATCCGCCCACAACGCAGTAGAACGACAGGATGATGAAGCTGCTGACCACAGCGAGTATGCCAAGGCCTTTCCAGGGAGATTTCGGAGCGAGGGAGTTCATCGCCTCGTAAGGGCCGAGCCCAGTGGTCTTGCCTATCACGGCCTCGGAGAGGAATATGGGCAGAGATATCAGGAATGCGCAGATCACATAGACGATGATGAATGCCGCACCACCATGCTCCCCGACCATGTAGGGGAAACGCCAGACGTTGCCGAGCCCGATTGCCGAACCCGCCAACGCCAGGATATAAGCTGCTTTTCCGCCGAATTTCTCCTTGCCTGAAGAAGCCATAAAATAATACCTACCAACTGTTTGAGGCAGCAAAGATAGGAATTATTTTCCTTACTTCCTCACGTACACGAAGAACTGGAACTCATAACCGCACTCCTTGTCCTTGTAGACTGCGGAGCGTGACTCCACCTTCCAGATGGCGGGGTCGATCTGAGGGAAGAACGCGTCAGCCTCGGGGATGCTGGCATGCACATGGGTGATGTACAGGCGGTCCATGTCGTTCACAGCAGCCCTGTAGACCGATGCACCTCCCATTATGAAGCACTTCTCGGCAGGCTCGGCTGCGGCGTATGCCTCCTCGAAGGAGTAGACGCAGGTCGCCTCTGGAATAAGGTCTCCGCCAGCATTGAGAACTATGTTCTTGCGGCCCTTCAAAGGTCTGAAAGGCAGCGAGAAATAGGTGGTGCGGCCCATGATAACAGGGCAGCCGCTGGTTATGCGCTTGAAGTATTTGAGGTCTTCGCTGAGATGCCAGGGAAGGGTTCCCTTCACACCAATCTCGTTATTGGCACCGATGGCCACGATAAGACATTTTTCCATGATCTATACTGCTACAGGGGCCTTGATTGCGGGCCAGGGGTCATAGTCTACAAGTTCGAAGTCTTCGTACTTGAAGTCGAACACGCTCTTCACCTCGGGATTGAGTTTCATTCTGGGCAGGGCGCGGGGCTCGCGTGAGAGCTGCTCGCGCACCTGGTCGAAATGGTTGAGGTAGATGTGGGTGTCGCCCGTGGTGTGGATGAACTCGCCGGGCTGCAGGCCGCAGCACTGGGCTATCATCATCGTGAGCAGGGCGTAGGATGCGATGTTGAACGGCACGCCGAGGAAGGTGTCGGCGCTGCGCTGGTAGAGCTGGCAGCTGAGCTTGCCGTCAGCCACGTAGAACTGGAACATGCAGTGGCAGGGAGGCAGGGCCATCTTGTCGACCTCGCCCGGGTTCCAGGCGCACACGAGCATGCGGCGGGAATCGGGATGGTTCTTGATAAGGTCGATGACCTGTGAGAGCTGGTCGATGCTGCGTCCGTCGGGAGCAGGCCAGCTGCGCCACTGATGGCCGTACACGGGGCCGAGGTCGCCGTTCTCGTCGGCCCACTCGTCCCAGATGGAGACCTTGTGGTCCTGGAGATACTTGACGTTCGTGTCGCCGCTGATGAACCAGAGAAGTTCGTATATGATCGACTTCAGGTGCACCTTCTTGGTGGTCAGCAGAGGAAAGCCCTCGCTGAGGTCGAAGCGCATCTGGTGTCCGAAGATGCTTTTGGTGCCGACTCCGGTGCGGTCGGTCTTGACCGTACCCTTGTCCATGATCTCCTGCAGGAGCTCGAGATACTGTTTCATGCTATTTTACTCCGAATGCAAAGATGATGGCCTCGTGGAATACCTTGCCGGGACGGAGCACGGTGTTGGGATACTCGGGCTTGTTGGGGCTGTCGGGATAGTGCTGGCACTCGATTGCCACGGCGCTGTAGTCGCTGTAGATGCGGCCACGCTTGCCTGCAGGGCATCCGCTGAGCCAGTTTCCGGTATAGACCTGCACGCCGGGCTGGGTGGTGTAGACCTTGAGCACGCGTCCGCTGCGCTTTGACCAGAGCTCGGCTGCCTCCTGGAGCTGTCCGGGCATGTAGCCGTCGATGCACCAGCATGCGTCATAGCCCTTGCCGTAGTTCAGTGCAGGGAAGTCCTTGTGGATGTCGCGGCCGAGAGTCTTGGCGTTGAGGAAGTCCATGGGAGTGCCTGCAACGGGCTCTGAGTCTCCCAGAGGGATGAGGGTAGGGTCGGTGGGCAGATACTCTGAAGCGTTGAGCCTGAGATAGTGCTGGAGCACTGAGCCCTTGCCGTTCAGGTTGAAGTATGCATGGTTGGTCAGATTGACCACGGTAGCCTTGTCGCAGCGTGCGCTGAAGGTGAGACGGAGCTCGTTGGCATCGCTCCACTCATAGCGGGCAACGATGGTGATGTTGCCGGGATAACCCATCTCGCCGTCGGCGGCGGTGTACTTGAACTCTACGCCACCCTTGTGCTTGCGTGACTCCCATACCTGGTTCTGGATGCCCTCGGGACCGCCATGCAGGTGGTTGGGACCGTTGTTGATGGGAAGGGTGTACTCGACTCCGTCAAGAGTGAACTTGCCGGCTGCGATTCTGTTGGCGAAGCGGCCGGGGCACTTTCCTGCGCAGGGACCGTCTCCGAAATAGCTCTCGGGCTTGCCGTAGCCTATCACAACGTCGGCGAGCTTGCCGGCCTTGTCGGGAACATTGATGCCGATGATGGCCGCACCCAGATTGCTGAGCACGACGTTTGCTCCACTTTCATTGGTGAGAGTGTACTTGTAGATGGCAGCGCCGTCCTGCGCCCTGCCCCAGAGTTTTCTTTTGATAGTTGCCATAATTATCAGTTTTTTGTGTTTCTTACTTGATTTCGAAGTCGAGTGCGCTGAGGTCAGCGTCACGTGATGAGGATCCGTACAGGATCTGGTAGCGGCCCTTGTGCACGGCGACCTTCTTCTGCTCAAGGTCGTATCTCTCGAAGGAGTCGCCTGCGAGGGAAATCTTCACCTGTGCGGTCTGGCCGGGCTCGATATTGACCCTCTCGAAGCCCTTGAGCTCCTTGACGGGAGCGGTGGGGTCGTCGAGGCTCCTGATGTAGACCTGCACCACCTCGTCGCCTGCGACTGCGCCGGTGTTGGTCACGGGTATGGTGACGTCAACGCCCTTGCCGGCCTTGACTGAGCCTGCTGAAAGCGTTGCCTGGCCGTACTCGAATGTTGTGTAGCTCAAGCCGTATCCGAAGGGGAACTCGGGCTCCTCGCCGCGGAGGTAGCGGTATGTGCGGCCCTCCATGTTGTAGTCCTTGAACTCGGGAAGCTGGTCTGTGGATGCATATACGGTCACTGGCAGCCTGCCGGCAGGATTGTAGTTTCCGAACAGGACGTCGGCTATGGCCTGGCCCATGGCCTCGCCGCCGTAGAATGCCTGAAGGAGTGCATTGTACTGGTCTTCTATCTCAGTGAAGGTCACCGCACTGCCAGAGCAGTTCACGACTACCACGGGCTTGCCGGTGGCATGCATCTTCCTTATGAGATCCTGCTGTTCTACGGGGAGCTCGACCTTGGTGCGGTCGCCGCCATTGAAGCCGTCGGCAAGTATGCAGGCCTGTTCACCCTCGAGGTCGGAGTTCAGGCCACCTACGAAGATGATGGCGTCCTCGTCGGCCACTTCAACCTTTTCTGCGGGAGCGGGGTGCTGCTCGGCAAGGTCGAAGTACAGATGGGCGGCTTCCCCTGCGGGATGTACGAACTCGAGCACGAATCCGTACTTCTTCCCGGGCTCCACTTCGATTATGTCATTCATGTCGGGCACTGAATCGTATCCGATTTCGGGGTGCACTTCCTTCTGCCCTGCAATCTCACGTCCGTTCACCTTCAAGGAGAAAGGCATGTTGCTCCTGATGACGTAGAGCAGGGTCGACGGTGTGTCGACCTTGACCTCACCGGTGTAGCGGATGGAATATGAGTCGTGACCTTTCAGGAACTCGGGCAGCGGGGTGTCGGGGTTCAGGTTGATGTATCCGGCCTCGCCTGCGCCTATGGGCTTTCCGGAGAAGGTCTCGCCATCGAAGTATTCCGATTTGAGGCGATGCTTGCCGAAGTAAAAGGTCGAGCCTTCGGTCTGGGCGTATCCGCAGCCCCTCACGTAACGGACTTCAGTGCCGGCAACTGCCTCCCTAATCGCCGAGAGTATGGACTGAGTGTGTTCCTCGGTGGGGGTTCCGTTATAGTTGCCGAGGTGCATGTTGGCAGCATCGGCATTGGGGCCGACCACGAGTATCTTCCTGAGATCCTTCTTAAGAGGGAGGGTTCCGTCGTTGGCGAGGAGAGTCATCGACTCACGCGCGGCCTTGAGGGCCAGCTGGTGATGTTCCTCGGAGCTCATCGTCTCTTTGCCCAGATCCTTCCAGGGCAGCAGCTCTGCGGGATCGAGGTTACCGAGTCTGATTCTGAGAAGGAGCGCACCGCGCAGGACCCTGTCGATGTCCTCTTCCTTGACGAGACCCTGCTCGAGGCTCTTGCCGAGGTTGACGAAGGCGTTGGTGCCTCCGATGGTTCCGCATTCGATGTTCGTGCCGCTCAGGATGGCGTCTGCGCTGGCGTCCACACCGTCCTTATGGGTCATGTGGTGGTTGTATTCGTAGAAGTCGCCAATGGCTCCGCAGTCGGTGACGACGATGCCGTCGAAACCCCACTGGTCGCGGAGGATTCCGGTGAGAAGCTTGTCGCTGGCGCAGCAGGGCTTGCCCTCGAAACGGGTGTATGCGCACATCACCTCAGACACGCCCGCCTTCTGCACAAGTGTCTTGAATGCAGGGAGATAGGTATCCCAGAGGTCACGGTCGGAAACGGAAGGGTTGTATCTGTGGCGGAGAGGCTCCGGGCCGCTGTGCACGGCATAATGCTTCGCGCAGGCCGCGGTCTTGAGATAGTGGCTGTCGTTGCCCTGCAGGCCGTTGACCACGGCACTGCCCATGACTCCGGAGAGGTACGGGTCCTCGCCGTAGGTTTCCTGGCTGCGTCCCCATCGGGGGTCGCGGACTATGTTGATGTTGGGGGTCCAGAAGCTGATGCCGCCATATCCCTGGTTCCATGTGGCGCGGGCCTCGTCGGAGACTGCTGAGAAGACTTCATAGTTCTGCTCCTTGTCGAAGCTGGCTGCCAGGGCCATTGACTGAGGGAACACGGTTGCGCCCTTCTGACGTATGCCGTGGCACGCCTCATTGCCCCATTCGAAAGCAGGTATGCCTAACCTCTCGATGGCGGGCTGCTCCGCTACCAGAAGGGAGATCTTCTCTTCGGTGGTCAGAAGCGACATGAGGTTGTCGACCCTTTTTTCCGGAGAAAGCTTCGGGTCCTGGAAGGGGTACTGATACTCAGAATGGGTGCATGCACCGGACAGGCAGAGTGCCAAGGATAGTGTTATGATTAGTCTCCTGTTCATTATTTATTTATTGGTTTTCAAGCAGTTTACCATCAAGATAGTGCAGTACGCGCTCTGTGGGCGCATCCTTCATTATGATCTTCTTTTCAGAGTCAAGCAGATAGAGCGAGGGAATGGCCCTCACGTCGTAGATCTGCTCGTCGCGTATGACGTACAGCCAGTCGTAGCCGGTGATCCAGCTGCGTGGATACGTGGGCTCGTATTCGCGCCATTTGTCTATCTCCTGGTCGATGTAGATGTTCACCAGCGCCACGCGGCCGTCGGCAATGGCCTTGCTGACCGACGGGCATGAGTCGATGTCTTCTATCATGACCTTGCAGGCATCGCAGCCGGGATTGGAGAAGAAGAGCATGGTGTACTCTCCCTTGGTGCCATACAGGCTGTGGATGCGGCCGGATATGTCCTTGAACCTGAAGTCGGGGGCCGGCGAACCGGCTGGGTTGAGCGCGCACATGGCGGCCATGTAGCGGTAGCCCGTGCGCATCAGGGTGTCGGTGAAGGGGCATTCGGCAAGCTCCTCGACGAAGGGCAGGAAGAGGTCCTCGTTACGCAGAGGGGAATTGGGGTCGTAGAGGTACTTCTCGACCATCTCGGTGAAGCGCAGATAGAAGAGCGAGCCGGTGTCGGCCTGCTGACAGGCCTCGACCTTGGCAAAAAGGCCCTTCATGTTCTTCCGGGCCGTTGCCAGCGGCAGGTTGTCCTGCAACTCGATGTAGTTAGCCAGAGCCTGCTCCACTTCGGCCTTCCTCACTCCGAGCACGGCGGCAGAGTCGGTGACTCCTGACTGGGCGAAATACGCGTCCCAGAAATGCGCTGCCACATAGTCGACCACCTCTTCACGGGTGGTGTACATGCCGGGGACCTGCACCTGTGGGAAGCTGCGGTACTCCGGGCTCACCGTCCTGCGGGCGCCGCATGAACACAACACAAGCAGTACAACAGCCAGATATGCCAATCTTCTTCCCATATTTTATACAAATCCGGGTAAAGTTAGCCAAAATTCATTAGTTTTGTATTTATTATGTGTAGAACGCTCCGTTTTTTGTCGCTTCTGGTTGCCACTTTGCTCGTCCCTCTTGCAGGGCACGCGCAGCTGTATTCCGGAGGAACCGACCCAGGAAGCACCAAGTGGAGCAGCATCTGCACTGAAAGCTACAGGATAATCTATCCGCGGGGTCTGGACTCGCTGGCTAGGGTGTATGCCGTCTGTCTCGAAACGGTAAAGGGTCCGGTAAGCGGAAGCGTGGGCTTCACCCCCAACCAGTTCTACCGCAAGCCGCTGCCCGTCATCCTGCACACTCATACCGCCTACGCCAACGGAATGGTGGCCTGGGCGCCCCGCAGAATGGAGCTTTACACCGTGCCGGAAGCCTACTCCCCCGAGGCGATAAGCTGGGTGACCGAACTGGCTCTGCATGAGTCGAGGCATGCCGCCCAGATGCAGCTGGGACGCGCAGACTGCTTCAAGTGGGCAAACGTTCTGCTTGGAGAAATGACTCCCGGAGCCCTGTGCGCAGTTTACGGCGGCCCTGTGTTCCTCGAAGGCGACGCCGTGGTTGCCGAGACCGCGCTGAGCAGCTCGGGACGCGGACGCACGGCCGACTTCACCGAGTATTTCCGTGCATCCTTCGCCGAAGGGCAGACGAGGAACTACTGGAAATGGCGCTTCGGCTCACTGAAGCACTACACCCCCGACTACTACAGGATCGGATATCTCACGAATGCGGGCTTCCGCACCTTCTTCGACGCACCCGACTTCACAAGCCGCTTCTACGAAAGGGTCATCGAGCATCACGGCTGGGCACCCTCCAACCTCAAGAACAGCGTCAGGGAGATCACGGGCATGAAGTTCAACGACGCATGGGCCGCGCTGGCCGACTCGCTTGGGCACATGTGGGAGGACGAGGCTGCCGCAAGGGCGCCGTACACCGGCAGCGACAGGCTCACTGAGGAAGGCAGATACTTCACCGAATACGAATCGCCATTCTTCCTGAACGGACGCATGCATGCCGTGAGGAGCGGTATTGCCAGGGTTCCCATGATAGTCAGCATCGACGCTGACGGCAATGCCAAGAACGCCGTCAGGATAGGAGAGACTTCGTCGCCCGTCAAGGCATCATCCGACGGGATGCTCTACTGGAGCGAATACCGCAGCGACCCCCGCTGGGAACTCAAGTCAAGCTCGGTCATAATGTGCAGCGACGGCAAGGCCAGAAAGGCCCTCGTGAAGGGCAGGAAGCTCTATAATCCGGCTCCGTCGGCCGACGGAAAGCTGCTGTCAGCCACTGAATATCCGCAGGAGGGAGGAAGCGCCCTCGTTATCTTCGATGCCGCCGGCGGAGAAGAGCTGCAGAGCATCGCTGCGCCTGAAGGATGGCAGATTCTGGAATCCGCCTGGACGGAAGACAACACCCTGTATTTCAGCGCATTGACCCCTTCGGGAATAGGCCTATGGAAGGCCGACGGCATGACCGGACTGCTCGATCCCCAGCCCGTTAAGATAAAGCAGCTCAGCGCCAGAGGCAGCCTGCTGTACTTCGTGAGCGACAAGGGCGGCAGCGATGAGATATACAGCCTCGACCCCGCTGACTGCAGCCTCAGGCAGCTTACCAGTTCGCGCGTGGGAGCAAGCGACTACTGCTTCAGTGCCGACACCTTGTACTACGCCCAGCTCACCACCAGCGGCAGGATGCTCTACAGCACCCCTGTCACCGAGGGCAGCCCGGCAAGCTGGAGCGAGGTCCACAGCTACCCCATGGCTGAGAAGCTCAGCGCAGAGGACGCCGGAAACCAGATGTGGCTCAAAAACTTCGTCTTAGTAAGCGAGCCCAAAGACTACAGCAAGTTCAGGCACCTTGTGCATCTGCACTCCTGGGCCCCTGTTTTCGTCGATGCCGACGCCATAAGCACGATAAGCATGGAAAGTATAGCCAGCTCCGCCGGAATAGGCGCCACCGCCTTCTTCCAGAACGAGCTCGGCACCTCCGACGGCACTGCCGGAATAAACCTGCTGAACAGCGCCTTCCAGTGGGAGCCGTCGCTGAACGTGAAGTTCAACTACCGCGGCTGGTATCCCGTGTTCGAGCTGGACGCCAGCATCACCGACGCCGAGGCAAGCTCGCTGGTATGCACCTACAGCCAGGAAAAGAACACGATGACCATAGACCGGCCGGGCAACGGCGTGCCTAAGGCAAGTGCGATGCTTAGGACCTACCTCCCCCTGAGCGTAAGCTCCGGAGGCGTGACCAGAGGCCTGATCCCGCAGCTGAGCTTCGGCTTGAACACCGACAACCTCGACCGCATCGTCTATGAGCTAAAGAACAGGACCGAGACTGTCAGCGTCGGTGGCTTCCGCCCCGTGCACAAGCTGAACGCCAGCCTGAGAGGCTATGTGATAGGCTCAACCCCGGCATCCTGCGTGCTCCCGAAACTGGGAATAGGCCTCGAGGCCGGATACTGCGGCCGCCCCTGGATGGCAGATCTGTACTGCTCCGACCTCTATCTCTCGACCTACGGCTACCTGCCGGGCCTGTGGCCCACGCACGGCGTGCGGCTCGGTGCAAAGATGCAGTACAGGCTCAGCGACGGCATGCTCTGCGAGCCCTGCATCGAGATGAGACCCCGCGGATTCGTGGCGTCGGAAGTGTCGTACAGGCTGGCCTCATACCAGCTCTGCCGCATGTACAGCCTTGAATACGTGATGCCCTTCGCCTCCCTGGACTGGAACATCTCAGGCGGATTCATGTATATAAGGAACCTTGAGCTCAGGCCCTTCGCCGACTTCCTGAAATACTCGAAGAAGAGCGGCGCGGGCGAAAACCTCTTCAGCGCGGGCGCATGCTTCAACGTGGTTCTCGGCAGCCTCTTCTGGATACCCTACCTCACCAGGATAGGCGTCCAGGCATCCTTCAACGGCGGCTCCGGATTCGCGGGCCTGCAGGACGGAGAGATCCCCGTCGACAGGTTCAAGCTGGGCCTCAACCTTACGATAGATATGTAATTACTCCAAGATATGATAAAGAAACTTGCAATCGCGGCGCTTGCCGCACTCTGCCTTCTTGCCTCCTGCGGCAGAAACACAGGCGACAACGTCAGCGTCTCAGTCGTGGAGCAGGGCTTCAACAACGTACCCGACAGCGTGCGCATAGCATGCTACTGGTACTGGATCGGAAACAACATCTCACGCGAGGGCGTGGTGAAGGACCTGCACGCAATGAAGCAGGCCGGCATCTCCCGTGCATTCATCGGCAACGTGCTCGACGCCAGCGTGCCCATTGGCGACGTGCCCTTCATGTCAGACGAGTGGTGGGAAATCACGCACACAGCCATGAAGACGGCAGGCGATCTCGACATCGAGATAGGAATGTTCAATTGCCCCGGCTGGAGCCAGTCCGGCGGTCCCTGGATCGATGAGGACAGGAGCATGCGCTACGTTGCGTTCAAGAACGACCTGCTGGAAGGAAACGGCGAGCAGCAGACTGTGGCTATGCCCGACGTTCCCTCCGAAAGGATAATCAGCGTGTATGCATACCCGGCACTCGAGGGCAGGAGCCAGGAGTGGACGGCGTACAGCAACGGCAAGGGCGTGGTGACCATCGACATGAAGCTCTCTGAGCCCATGACCGTGCGCTCGCTGATCATCATCGGCAAGCCCGGCATGGAAGGAGACGCGAAGCTGATTGCCGCAGACGGCACTCCCGTGCGTGAGCTCTATTTCAACAGGCACAACACCAGCCCCCAGACCGGCTGGGACCCTGCAGCTCCCCAGGTGGAGCGCGTTGCCGATGCAACCGGTGACCATTTCACCTTCACCCTCGACACCCGGGATTCTGGTGACCTGAAGGTTATCCTCTCAGAGAACCTCTATGTTGAGGAATATGCCGAGAAGTCTCTTGCAAGAACCTTCCAGGACCCTCTGCCCCCGTTCGACTACTACATGTGGGAGGCTCCCGCTGAGAGCGACGGCCCCAGGGTCGCAAGCGCATCAATGGTGGACCTTACAGAATTCGTCTCTGAGGACGGAAAGAGCATAGTATGGCAGGTGCCCGACGGAAAATGGAACGTGGTCACCGCCTACGCACATACCACCACCGTCACCAACTCTCCTGCGGTTCCCGAGGCAACGGGACTCGAGGTTGACAAGATGAACAAGGAGCACGTGCGCTACCACTTCGACAAATATCTCGGCGAGATACTGCGCCGCATCCCCGCAGAGGACAGGAAGACCTTCGACATCTGCGTCGAGGACAGCTATGAGACCGGCTCCGAGAACTGGACCGAAGGCATGGCAGAGATTTTCGAGGAGACCTACGGCTACAGCCCGCTGAAGTACTTCCCCGTGCTGAACGGCTTCGTGGTCGACAGCGAGGAGGTCAGCGAGCGCTTCCTCTGGGATATGCGCCGCCTTATCAGCGACAAGGTTGCCTACGATTACGTGGGTGGCCTGCGCGATGTCTGCCACGAGAACGGCCTCAAGGCATGGCTCGAGAACTACGGCCACTGGGGATTCCCCAGCGAGTTCCTGCTGTACGGCGGACAGAGCGACCAGGTATCCGGCGAATTCTGGACCGACAAGAGCGACTATGACCGCGAGGAGCCGAAGATGGCGGCATCATGCGCACACCTCTACGGCAAGAAGCAGGTGTGGGCGGAGTCCTGCACCTCAGGCGACCTTCCTTTCCAGAAGACTCCCGACTACCTCAAGCACGTCATCGACGGTTCATTCATCTCAGGAGTCAACAGCACCTTGCTTCATGTATATATCGAGCAGCCAAGTGAGGTCAAGCCCGGCGTGGACGCATGGTTCGGAACCGAGTTCAACCGCCACAACACCTGGTGGGGCTTCATGGACCTGTTCACCGACTATCTCAAGCGCTGCAACTACATGCTCCAGCAGGGCAACTATGTTGCCGACGTGGCATACTTCATAGGCGAGGATGCTCCGAAGATGGCAGGCACACGCAATCCCGAGCTCCCCGACGGCTACTCATACGACTGGATCAATGCCGAGATACTCAAGAACCACGCTCATGTGAAGAATGGCAGCCTCGTGATCGACAGCGGCATGAGCTACCGAGTGCTGGTTCTGCCTCCGCAGAACACCATGCGCCCCGAGATGCTCGAGTGCATCGCTTCTCTTGTGAAGGACGGACTCACTGTCCTCGGCCCAAAGCCTGAGAAGTCTCCCAGCCTCGAGAACTGGCCCGAGGCCGACCAGCAGGTATGCGCTCTTGCCGACGAGATGTGGTCAGCTACCAGCTATGGCAAGGGCCGCGTATATCCCGAAGGCACAAGCCTCGAGACCGTGTTCACCGAGCTTGGAATGCAGCCTGACTGCCTGCTCGCAGCTGACGGCCGCACCGTGAACTTCACCCACCGCACCCTCGCCGACGCCGAAGTCTACTTCGTTTCCAACAAGGAGTTCGAGCCCGTGCACGTAGAGGCCTGCTTCAAGGATTATGGCTATTCCGGCGCCGAGATATGGGATCCCACAACCGGTTACATCAATGGAGTTGCCTGCACCAGGGAGAGCGGCCGCCAGAATCTTTCGTTCGATCTCGAGAAGGGCGGATCCACATTCATCATCCTCAGAAACGGCGCCAAGCCTGCAGCCGAGCTGCAATGCGCCGAGTCCGTTGCAGTGGATGGCCCCTGGAACGTCGAGTTCGACGAAATGGCAGGAAACGCTGCGTTCAACAGGACCTTCCCCGAACTCTGCGACTGGTCGGAATCAGCCGATGAGGACGTGCGTTATTTCTCAGGCACAGCACATTACAGCAGCAGCTTCAACGTTGCTGCGGGCGACGCCCAGAAGTATGTCCTCCATCTTGGCACGGTCATGGTAGCAGCAAAGGTACGCATCAACGGCGAATATGCCGGCGGCGTATGGACCGCCCCGTTCAGCCTCGACATCACTCCCTTCGTGCATGAGGGCGAGAACAGCATCGAGGTGGATGTTGCGAACAACTGGGTCAACAGGCTCATGGGCGATATGCGACTGCCTGAAAGCCAGCGCGGTACACACACCAACGTATATCCTGGCAGCGACACTGAACTGCAGGCATCAGGACTTATAGGACCAGTGACAATTGATAAATTGAATTGATATGAAAAGAATCTTTACAGTATGCATCCTGCTGGCAGCCGCATGCGCCAGCGCATTCGCTCAGATGGATGAGCGCGAGCCCGGCCTTTACGCAATCAACGGAGAGGAGGAGTTCCTGCTCACCCCCGTGGGCGCCGTCCAGTCAAGCAGCAACACCAATATCCTTGGCATCGAGATAGGAAACACCAAGCACATGTACAAGGGCATCACCTCCGACACCATCGCAAGCGGCAAGTTCATCCTTGTCATCGATCCTGAGAAGAAGGCCATCAAGCAGACGCTCAAGATGTATGACGTGTTCGTGGCCAGCATGACACCCGCAAACATGATCATCGTTCCACTCGGGGTCGAGAAGAACAGACGCGTGTATGACTGCGGATCCACCCTCAACGGATTCAACACCCAGAAGCTTGACAGAGTGGAGTTCCTCTGGGAGCAGATCAGCGACAACTCATTCCTCATCGAGGCAGAGATGGTTCCCGGCGAATACGCCATAGTCTTCAAGCCCGCAAAGCTTGGTGAATTCAACTTCAACACCGTATTCGACTTCACCGTCGCATTCGTGGAATAGTGACTGACAAGAACAACATAGGGCAGCTGTTTGACAGAATTGCGGGAACGTACGACAGGTTCAACCATCTGCTGTCGCTCAACATAGACAAGTCCTGGCGCAGGCGCACGGTGAAGCGCCTGGAGCACGCCGACAGGCTTCTGGACGTGGCCATAGGCACGGCCGACCTGTCGCTGGAGGTTCTCAGGCGCGGCAAGGCGGGCAACATCACGGGGCTTGACCTGTCAACCAGGATGATGGAGATAGGCAAGGCCAAGGCCGATGCCGCCGGATTCGGCGGACGCATCGACTTCCAGGAAGGCAGCGCCCTTGAGATGCCTTACAGTGGCTGCTCGTTCGATGCCGTGACCTGCGCATTCGGCGTACGCAACTTCTCGGACCTCGACGCCGGCCTCTCCGAGATGCACCGGGTCCTTAGCGACGGTGGCCAGCTGGCCATCCTGGAGTTCTCCTACCCCGGGAACCGGCTCGTCAGATGGGCCTACGACATCTTCTTCTCGCGGCTGATGCCCGTGGTGGGAAAGGCCGTGAGCAACGACCCCACGGCATACATCTACTTCCGCGAGAGCGTGAAGAACTTCATCTGGGGCGAAGAGATGGCGGCACGCATAGAAGCGGCAGGATTCCGCGAAGTCTCGTTCAGGACGATGACCTGCGGAATCTGCACACTGTATCTAGCCCGTAAATAATCTATCTTACAAACGTAAGCATTGCCAGCAGGAAGGTGCTGATCGAAAGCAGCGGCACCATCTTGTCGAGCTTGTGCCCTGTGCCCTTCCACACGCCAACGACGTGCATCACGTACAGCGGGAGGGTGATGAAGTACAGGAAGCCTTTCGGCGAGGTAGCGATCTGCGCGGCCCATATCGTGATGAACACCCAGCCGAAGACAATCAGCAGGGTTTGATAGAGGCGCGAACCTTTCTCACCCATTCTGATGGCCATGGTCACGCGCGTGGCGGCGTCGGTCTTCATGTCCCTTATGTTGTTGACGTTCAGCACTCCCACACTGAAGCAGCCCATTGCGCATGCAGGCAGCAGGGCGTGCCATACGGCAAGGTCGCGGGTGCACATATAATAGCCGCCGCAGGTAGCCACGAGGCCGAAGAATATGAACACGAAGATGTCGCCGAGTCCCCTGTATCCGTAGGGATTGCTGCCCAGGGTGTAGCGCATTGCGGCCACGATGGCGCAGGCGCCGAGAACTATGAAGAAGACGGCCTCGAGGCTGAAGAACGTGCCGATAGCAAAGTATATCATCAGCAGTCCGAAGATGCAGGACAGCCCGATGAACAGGCCTATCATCTTCTTGAGGTCCAGCTGCGTGAGCTCGCCGCTCTGGATGGAGTAGCGCATGCCCTCGCGGTCGCCGGTGTCGGTTCCTGAGAGGGAGTCGCCAAGCTCATTCGAAAGGTTGGACACGAACTGCAGGCAGACCGCAGTCAGCACAAGGAACACTGCCGTAGGGATGCTGACGCTGTGCTCCAGCACGGCGACCGATATTCCCATTCCTATTCCTGAAAGCACCAGGGGCGTTGCCCTGACGCGAAGCGACCTAATTCCTGCCTTTATCTTCATCGCAGGCCTAGGTTTCTGTCAGAGAATTCAAGCATCCAGGTCCAGTCGTACGCACCGATTCCGTGACCCTCGGGGCGCCTTACATAGCCGAGGCACTCGCCTATTGCGGAGGTGTCGAGGTCGTCGGGCCAGGGTACTTTGGGGAAGCCCTTCCTGTGATAGAGCTTCTTCCATACGGGGCTGGCGGCCTTGACTGCAAGGTACTCACCCTCAGTGTCGTACCAGGGGTTGTCGAAGCCCAGGCAGAGGAAGGCGCGCGGTGCGATGCAGGCCATCAGCATGTGCTGGTCGAAAGGCAGCGCAGCCTCGTTCTCGGCATACTTGTCGTATCCGCGGCAGTACCAATGCTTGAACTTGGTGGTCATGGTCTGCACGTTCTCGCCATAGTAGTGCTTCTGCAGAGGGCAGCCGCCGCCACCTGTCTGGACGGGAGCGACCACAGCGAAGCGCTCGTCGAACGCACCAGCTATGAGAGCAGCCTTGCCAAGGCGCGAGAAGCCGGTCAGCAGGACCTTGCTCTGGTCGAGTGCGGGTTCCTTCTCGATGAGGTCCATGCCGCGCCTCAGACCCCATGCCCATGCCATGAGGCTGGTGGTGTTGTCGGTGCGCTGAGGGTCGCGGAGTCCCCACAGGTCAAAGACCTTGGTGTATGCGTAAAGCTCCTTCTCCTCGTCGGTACCGGGGTCGATATCGGGAGCAATCTGGTCGTAACATGCTGTAACAAGGGCATATCCGCGTGAGATGAGAAGGTCCACGGGGATGATGCTGTCGGCACTGGGGTTGCCGCTGAGGCAGCCGGGCTCGCCGGGCAGGACGCCGTCTTTCCAGAACTCCTCCTTGGGATAGCCGACGATCTCAGGGTCGGCAAGCACAGTCTGGTTGCCGCCGTAGTTGAGAAGAATCACCACGGGCACAGGACCCTTGGCGTATTTCGGAGAGATTATGAGCCAGTCGATCTTCGGACCGGTCTTGTCGGGATTGAACCACATCCTGACCTGCCTGCGGGTTGCGAACCCCGCGATGGTGGTACCGCCCTCCTCAAGTGTCTCGAGGACTATCTGCTCAGGGTCACCGGGCATGCGGCCGTACATCTCGGTCTGGAACATTTCCTGGATCTCGGCCTTCCTTGCCTCCCAGGCCTTCACGTTACGCACCTTCTTGCCGTTGGCCATCACAAGAGGGTCAGGCAGGGTGTAGGGAGGGATGGCAGACTTGTCGTAGTTCTGCGCAAAGGCAGATGATGCACCAAGAAGCAGCAGTGCAGAAATGAGGATCAATGTCTT
This sequence comes from Bacteroidales bacterium, assembly GCA_024401745.1. Lineage (GTDB taxonomy): Bacteria > Bacteroidota > Bacteroidia > Bacteroidales > UBA932 > Cryptobacteroides. The sequence goes on along the minus strand of JAKSKK010000002.1, from coordinate 20,699 downwards.
TTTCATTGCGGTTACGTTTTAAGCGCTTCCACAAAATTAAGAAAAAAGCCTGACTTACGCCCTTTTTTTGTCTGAAGAACTTGTAACTGCGTTCAGAATGGCCGAGCCGATAGTTGTCACTGCGAAGATTACCAAGAATTCCATAATATTGTTCTTTTTTTGTTTATGGTGCAAAAGTATGGTCTATTTGTGCCAGTTAATGACACATATAAAAAGAATGTATTTCCGCCATGTAACAAAATAGAAAGCACGTGTTTCATTTCGCATTGGAATTTGAAACATGGCGGACTAAATTTGTTATCGTATGAAAAAGACACTTACTCTAATAGCCATCACACTCTGCGCAATCTCGGCGCAGGCGCAGAACCCTGTCATCAGAGGGCAGTATTCTGCGGACCCTACGGCAAGGGTCTTCGACGGTAAGGTCTACCTCTATCCGTCGCACGACATAAGAAGCGAGAAGAACCCTCGCGGACTTGACTGGTTCTGCATGGAGGACTACCACGTGTTCTCGTCAGACAACCTCGTGGACTGGCGTGACCACGGCGTGATCCTGAAGCAGGAAGACGTTCCCTGGGGCAACCCCGAGGGATATGCAATGTGGGCTCCAGACTGCGTATGCAAGGACGGAAAGTACTATTTCTACTTTCCTGACGGTGCAAAGGGCAGCAGGGGCGGATTCAACGTGGGCGTGGCAGTCGCCGACAGCCCCACCGGACCGTTCATCCCCCAGGAGGAACCCATCAAGGACGTGATGGGCATCGACCCCTGCGTGCTTCAGTGCAGCAACGGTGACGCATACCTCATCTGGTCAGGAATGGGCCTGAGGGGCGCCAAGCTCAAGGACAATATGCTCGAGCTCGAGGATGGCCAGACCAAGGAGATGGAGCGCCGCCCCGGCATGCCTGCCGACATGAAGCCCTTCAGGGTTGCAGGCAAGGCTCTGGACGAGAACCTCCCCGCAGGCTTCAAGGAAGGCCCCTTCGCATTCGAGAAGGACGGCAAGTTCTACCTCACCTACCCCTGGGTACGCGAGGAGGACGGCACCGAGACCCTGGCTTACGCAATGGCAGACGAGCCTCTCGGACCCTACGAGTTCAAGGGCATCATCATGGCGGAATCCCCCACCAAGTGCTGGACCAACCACCACTCCATCGTGAACTACAAGGGTGAATGGTACCTCTTCTACCATCACAACGACTACTCTCCCTCCTTCGACAAGAACCGCTCCGTCCGCATCGACAAGCTCACGTTCAACGAGGACGGCACCATCCAGGAGGTTACCCCCACCCTGCGTGGCGTAGGCCTCGTGAAGGCTGAGCGCCGCATCGAGGCCGACCGCTACAGCACCGCCGAGAACGCCAGCGTCATCTTCCACGACGAGGTAAAACCCTTCGACGGCTGGTTCATCCGCTACGCATTCCCCAAGAAGAAGGGCACCGAGTCAAAGTCCACCTTCGAAGACGTTGACTTCGGCTTCTACGCTCCCTCTGTCATGAACGTCCGCCTGCGTTCAGCAAAGGGCGGCGTGCTTCGCCTGAAGGTCTGCAAGCGCACAATCGGCGAAGTCACCGTTCCCAAGAACTCCGACTGGGCAGAGTACAGCCTCCCCATCGAGCACCAGATCACTGGCGTCAAGTGCCTCACCTTCGAGCTCGTGAGCGGCAGCGTCGACCTCGACTGGGCTGCATTCAGCAAGTTCAAGGCAGCCAACCCGCCCGAGGGAACGACTTCAGAGTACTGCGTCCCCGGAGCCTTCTACCCCTGCGTAAGCAAGGACGGATGCGCCACATTCTCGCTCTATGCTCCTGAGGCTAAAGAAGTTGCTGCCGACATCTGCAGCACCGTCTTCCCCATGACAAAGGACGCCGAGGGCAACTGGAAGGTGACCACCACTCCTCTTCCCGTAGGCCACCACTATTACAGGCTGATTGTCGACGGCGTGAAGATGAACGACCCCAACGTCTATACCATCTACGGCTGCGGCAGCAGCTTCAGCCAGCTCGAGATTCCCGAGAGCAAGGAGGCCGCCGCTTACTACAGCTTCGACCCAGCAGTTCCCCACGGACAGGTGCGCGAGTGCAAGTACTGGTCAGAGAGTCAGGGAAAGATGCGCCGCTGCTTCGTGTACACTCCCGCAGAGTACGAGACCTCAGGCAAGAGCTATCCCTGGTTCATCCTTCAGCACGGCATGGCCGAGAATGAGACAGGCTGGCACGAGCAGGGACGCATGGCCAACATCATGGACAACAACATAGCCTCCGGTGCTGCAGTTCCCATGATCGTCGTGATGGACAACGGCGACTGCGACTACGGCTTCGGCACCATCCCCGGCGAGGGCATGGACGGCTTCGGCACAAGCTTCGAGACCGTGGTGACCGACGAGCTCATCCCCTTCATCGAGAAGACCTTCCGCGTATGCACCGACCGTGAGAACCGCGCTATCGCCGGCCTCTCATGGGGCGGCCACCAGGCATTCGAGATCGGCCTGAAGCACACGGACCTGTTCAGCGGCATAGGCGCATTCAGCGGTGCCATCTTCGTGTTCCCCGGCATGCCCATCGGAAGCCTCTACAACGGCGTATGGACGGATGCCGAGAAGTTCAACAAGGAAGTTCCCGTTCTCTTCATGTCAAACGGAACCGAGGAGAACCTTGGCGGAATGGCTCTTGACAACATGCTCACGAACGCCGGCATCAACTATACAAGATATATATCAGAAGGTACTGCGCACGAGTGGCTCACCTGGCGCCGCAGCCTCAACGAATTCGTAAAATTAATCTTCAAGAAATGAAAATAAAGGTACTTGTTCTGGCACTCATAGTGCCCGCTCTGGCCATGGCTCAGCCCGGTGGTGGAATGCGTCAGCCCGACATCATTCCCGGCCAGACCCCGACATCCCCCACATTCGAAGAATACTTCCAGCCGGCTCCTGAAGTTGCGGCACCCGATGCCGACGGCTTCATCCGTGACTGGGTGATCCTCGAACCCATCGCAAAGCCCAACCGCAGCAACACCGTCTTCACCGACAGCTACCTGCGCGACGTTTTCGGAAAGGAATACTTCCCCGGCCAGCTCGGCGAGCTCCCCAAGGACGGCAAGAAGGTCAAGGTCGTATGCGACATCACTCCTGCCGGCCCCATGTGGGTGATGCCCGGCCAGACCCCGGAAATTCCCGAGCCCAAGTTCGAGACCCGCAAGCTGCAGTGGCATGCCGTTGAGAGCAAGCTCTTCAACGTCAAGCTGTTCCGCTTTGCAGCAGGCCTCAAGAAAGACGTCTACGGAGTCATCTTCTGGATGGCAACCGTAGTGGAATGTGAAGAGGACATCCCCAACGTACGCCTCGCAGTGGGCTCCAACGGAGCATCCATGTGGTGGCTGAACGGCGAGGAGGCTCTCATCATGTCAGCCGACCGCCGCATGGTACAGGACGACTGCATGTCGAAGCGCATCACTCTCAAGAAAGGCAGGAACATCATCTGGGGTACAGTGATCAACGGTCCCGGAATGAGCGACTGCTGCGTAAGGTTCATAGATGAGGCCGGCAATCCGGTCAAGAACATCAAGGTTTATTGCAAGTAAGCTATGGCTAAGAAGATAATACTCATAGGCGCGCTGGCACTCATGTCGGCAGCAGCCTTCGCCCAGGTGGGCACGCCTTTCATCCACGACCCGTCTACCATCATGGAATGCGACGGCAAGTATTACACCTTCGGAACCGGAACGAACGGCATCATGTCCGAGGACGGCTGGAACTGGCACGAAGGCGCAATCAGACCTCATTCAGGTGCAGCACCTGATGCAATAAAGATAGGCGACCGCTATCTCGTCGGCTTCAGCTCTACAGGCGGCGGACTCGGTGGCGGACACGCTGGCAACATCCTCACAATGTGGACGAAGACCCTCGACCCCCAGAGCCCCGACTTCGGCTATACCGAGCCCGTGGTCGTTGCAGAGTCAAAGGTCGATGAGGACTGCGACGCAATCGACATCGGCCTCTTCCTCGACCCTACCACAGGCCGCCTCTGGTGCACATTCGGAACATATTTCGGCTTCATCCGTCAGGTTGAGCTCGACCCCGAGACCGGTGCCCGCAAGGAAGGAGCGAAGGACCTCAACGTGGCCATCGACTGCGAGGCTTCCGACATGATCTGGCATAACGGCTGGTACTATCTGCTCGGAACCCACGGAACCTGCTGCGACGGAACCAACTCAACCTACAACATCGTGTGCGGACGCTCACGCAGCGTGAACGGACCCTTCATCGACAACGTCGGCCGCGACATGGTACACGGTGGCGGCAAGATGGTTGCGTTCGCCGAGAACCGCCGTGTAGGTGCAGGCCACTTCGGCAGGATGATACTCGAGGAAGGCGTCGAGAAGACATCTTTCCACTGGGAGGCAGACTACGACCTCAGCGGCCGCAGCACCCTCGCAATCCGTCCCCTCCTCTGGGTCAACGACTGGCCCGTTGCAGGCGAGCTCTTCAAGGAAGGAACATACGCACTCATCTCTGAGCGCAGAGGCTATGCCCTCGAACTCGAGGTCGACTTCATCCGCGAGGCCGGCGCAATGCGCGGCTGGTGGATGAGCAAGGACCAGCCTATCGTGGTTGTCGAGAATCAGAAGCTTGAGGATGTAGTGGCCGGCTGGCCCGAGGGCAACACCGGCGTACGCATCTGCGACTACATGAACCGTCCTCACCAGCGCTGGGACATCACAGCAGTTCCCGAGGCTGGCGGCTACCTTGGTGGCCCCTGGTTCAAGATCACCATCAACGGCACAGGCCGCACCCTTACCGCAACAGCCGACAAGGATGTGATCGCAGCTCCCGAATTCACCGGCGCTGACGAGCAGCTCTGGCGCATCGACCAGCTTACCGACGGCACCTACCGCATCATGCCCAAGGCCGTTCCAGGCTGCAGCGAGCCTCTCTGCCTCGTTTCAATCGCCGACTGCACTCCTACTCTCGCAGCATTCGACTTCAACAACGACAACTGCAAGTGGGGATTCAAGACCGTTGAGACAAAATAAAACAGACTGATAATGAAGAAGTTACTTATATCGATAGGCGCAGCTCTCGCATGCTTCGGCATGGCCGCCCAGGATTTCGGCGGCTGGCAGATGCCCAAGGTCGAGATGACCTACGGCCAGAAGTTCGAGGATGTGAACTACGCCGGCGACGGTGAGGTGTTCCATAACATGGACATCTACCTCCCCGCTGCGGAAAAGCCTTCATACCCCGTTGCCATACACATCTACGGCAGCGCATGGTTCAGCAACAATTCCAAGGGTGCGGCTGACCTCGGCACCATCGTCCAGGCTCTCCTGGACGCAGGCTACGCCGTGATCACCCCCAACCACCGCTCAAGTGCCGACGCAAAGTTCCCCGCTCAGATCAACGACATCAAGGCAGTCGTACGCTGGGCGCGCGCACACGCGAAAGAATATAAGTTCGACACAAGCTTCATCGTGACCTCCGGCTTCTCTTCAGGCGGCCATCTGGCTTCGCTCGCTGCCACTTCAGGCGGCGTAGGTCAGCTTGAGGGCAACGTAGGCGGAAACCTCGGCTTCAGCAGCAGCGTCGACGCAGCATGCGACTGGTCAGGCCCCGTAGACCTCTTCCACATGAACTGCGCAGGCGAGCGCGGAGAGGGTGCAACAGGCCCCGAGGAGGCAGTGATGGGCTTCCCGACGAAGGGTAACGAGCGCCGTTTCGCGGCACTCAACGCCACCAACTACATCGATGCCAACGATCCTCCCGTAATCGTGTTCCACGGCAATGCCGACCCCGTCGTTCCCGGCTGCGTAGGCGTATATTTCTACGAGCAGCTTGAGAAGGCCGGCGTGAAGACCGAGCTCCACCTCGTGGAGGGCGGCGGACACGGCTGGAACATGTACAGCAAGGAGAACCTCGGCAGAATGGTCGAGTTCCTCGCCGAGGCAAAGCAGGCAAAGGTAGAGCACCTTGCAAGCATCAAGGACGACTTCGTTCCCAACGAGCTCAACCAGCCCGGCCAGGAGTATCCCCAGGTTAACTCCCAGGGCTATGCACGCTTCCGCATCAATGCACCTGAAGCTGAGAGGGTTACAGTAACTCTCGGCCTCGGTGGACACGGCGGTACCATACTTCAGAAGGCTGAGGACGGTTTCTGGTACGGAACCACCGAGGGCCCCATGGACGAGGGCTTCCACTACTATCACCTCGACATCGACGGCGGCACCTTCAACGACCCCGGCACCGAGAACTACTTCGGTTCATGCCGCTGGGAGAGCGGTATCGAGATCCCCGCACACGACAAGGACTTCTACGCCCTTCGCAACGTTCCCCACGGAAACGTGCAGCAGGTGCTCTTCGACTCACCCAGCACCGGCACCGTCCGCCAGGCATACGTCTATACTCCTCCCCAGTACGGCAAGGACAAGAAGACCAAGTATCCCGTACTCTACCTCCAGCATGGCTGGGGTGAGAACGAGTACGCATGGTGGAACCAGGGCCACGCAGGCCTCATCATGGACAACCTCATCGCTGACGGAAAGATCGAGCCCTTCATCATCGTGATGACCTACGGCATGACCAACGACGTCAAGTTCGGCGGCCTCTTCAGCTTCGACTTCACCATCTTCGAGAAGGTCCTCGTGGATGAGCTCGTTCCCTACGTTGACTCTCACTTCCGCACTAAGACAGACAAGAAGTACCGTGCAATGGCAGGCCTCTCGATGGGTGGCATGGAGACACACAACATCACCCTGGCACGTCCCGAGACCTTCGGTTCATACGGACTGCTCAGCGGCGGCGTTTACACTCCCGAGGAACTTGCCGGCCGCAAGGTCGACCTCATCTTCCTCAGCTGCGGCAGCAAGGAATCCCCCGACATGATAAACAAGAGCGTCCAGTCTCTCCAGGAGGCAGGCTACAATGCAGTCGGCCACGTTTCCGAGGGCACCGCACACGAGTTCCTTACCTGGAGAAGGGCCCTGTACACAATGGCACAACTCCTTTTCAAGAAATAACAGCATGAGAAGAGCACTTTCACTTTCAGCAGCAGTCCTGCTCTGCATCTGCGCAGGCGCACAGAACCCCTATCTACCGCTCTGGGAGCACCTCCCCGACGGAGAACCCCGCGTGTTCGACGACCCCGACAACCCCGGCAGGCAGAGGGTGTACATCATCGGATCGCACGACGTGCGCTTCAAGGACTACTGCGGCCCCGACATCCACGCCTGGTCAGCACCGGTGGAGGACCTGTCGGACTGGAGGGATGAAGGTGCCATCTTCACCTATAAGATTGACGGTCAGTGGGATGTGATGTTCGCCCCTGACCTTGTCGAAGTGCCTGCCGGCAACGGCGAGAAGGTCTACTACCTGTATCCGCACTCACGTGGCTGGGGCAGGGAGGCCATGGTCTGCAAGGGCTCACGCCCCGACGGACCCTTCACCCCGCTCAACCTCACCGAGGACGGACGCAGGACCGTGGAAGGCAGCATCTTCGGCTTCGACCCATCCGTATTCGTGGAGCCTGTCACCGATCCCGGCGATCCTGATTACAAGACAGGCTTCCGCGCTTACGGCTACTGGGGATTCCAACGCTCTAGCGCAGCGCAGCTCGACCAGAACACCATGTGGTCGGCCCGCCCGGGGACCGAGATAGTCCCCTACTTCATCCCGGCAAGCTTCCGCTACGGAATCGTGCACAAGATCCCTGACGCTAAATATGCCATCTACGAAGGCGAGGACGTGGGCAGGTTCAACTTCTTCGAGGCTTCGTCGATCCGTCAGGTGGGCAACAAGTACGTTTGGGTGTTCAGCGGGCACTCAGGCCCCGACTACGGCCTCGAGAGCTCCAACGCCACCCTGCGCTATGCATTCTCCGACAGCCCCATGGGGCCCTGGAAGAGCGGCGGCGTGCTGGTTGACGCCCGCGGACCCGTGCTGAACGAAGACGGTACCATGGGAGTGTCCTACTCAGGGCACAACACCCACGGAAGCCTACAGTGCGTGAAGGGCCAGTGGTACGTGTTCTACCACAGGGCACCGAGAGGATTCGGCTTCGCCCGCCAGCCAATGGTCGCTCCCGTGAGCATCAGCTGGGACGAGAAGGCCGTTGCCGACGGTGGCGAGGTGCGCATCACTGCGTTCGACCCGTACAAGGGCAGCTTCACCGTCAAGGATAAAGACGGCAACGAGTACAAGGGTGCGGAAGTGACTTCAGAGGGCTTCAGCATCTACGGCCTCGACCCCTACAGGTACTACAGCGCCGGCTATGCCTGCTTCATGAGCAACACCCAGACCCAGTCAGACTCCTGGGACGTATGGGCCAACGCCATGGACGTCAAGGGCATGCAGGACGGTGAGATACTTGGCTACAAGTACTTTGACTTCAATCAGACCCGCAGGCGCAACCACTCGGTATTCAACCTCTTCCTCACTCCTAGGACCGACAAGGCCTTCAGCATGGAGGTAAGGCTCGACGACCCTCACAACGGAACCGTGCTCTGCAGGTTCAACGTTCCCGCCGGCTCAAGGCAGACGGCGACAAAGTTCAGCGAAGGCGTTGGCAAGATTGCCGACAAGCTTGACCGCAAGCATGCGATCTACCTGATTGCGCGCGGCAAGGATGCCCTTCTGGACGTGCAGGGCTTCGGCTTCACACGCGGAATCGACGACATGCAGATACCTCCGGTGCCCTCTGTCAGCATCCTGGTGAACGGTAAGGCAGTAGAACTGCCTGAGATTCCCACAAGATCCACCAACGAGAACGGATACGTGTCACAGGACATTTACGAGATGCACGGCGCACTTCCTGACGGAGCGAAGGTGGACGTCCAGACCGACTCGGAGACGCCCGTGGACATCGACCTCCATTCAGCTCCCGGCAAGGTGACCGTCAAGTGCACATACAACGGAAAAACAAAGACCTACATACTATTCAACTAACTTATTATGAAAAGAACAATTATTCTTCTGACAATGATTGCAGCATTGGCGGCCTGCACCAAGACACAGGAACAGGCCGGGCCCAATGAAATGCTCTGGTACGACTACCCTGCCACAGCCTGGCTGGAAGGTCTGCCCATCGGAAACTCCAACATAGGCGCAATGGTCTATGGCGGCACGGCACGCGAGGAGATTCAGCTCAACGAAGAGACCTTCTGGAGCGGCGGCCCTCACAGCAACAACAGCGACCGTTCCCTCGCAAGGCTTGACGAAGTCCGTCAGCTCATCTTCGCCGGAAAGGAAGAGGAAGCCGAAGACATCATCAACCAGGACTTCATCGTAGGTCCGCACGGAATGCGCTATCTGGACGCCGGCAGCGTGTTCATCGATTTTGACGGAATCGGAGAGGAGCAGAACTTCAGGCGCAGCCTCGACCTCCGCAGCGCAGTGGCTCAGAGCAGCTTCACTGCCGACGGAGTGGAGTACTCTCGCGAGGTGTTCGCATCGCTCCCCGAAAAGGTTGTTGTCATGAAGCTCGGCAGCAGCAAGCCCTCTGATTTCAAGATATCCTTCGCCTCTGACCTCCAGTTCGAGACAACTGCCGATGGCAGCACACTCATAGCCGCCGTGCAGGGAGTGGAGCACGAAGGCATAGCTCCGGCCCTGACAGCCAAGATCGCCGTCATGGTGAAAGGCGACGGCAAGGCCGAGGCAGATGGCGGCACCATCAAGGTGACCGGCAGCAGTAATTCAACCGTACTGATCTCTGCTGCAACCAATTACGTGAACTACCACGACGTGAGCGGTGACCCTGACGCCATCAACGCCGCGCGCCTTGCGGCCGCAGCCAAGATGTCCTACAGGACTCTGCGCGAGCGTCACGTGAACGCATACTATGAGCAGTATGGCCGCAGCGCCATCAATCTGCCTGCAGGCGGCAACGCCGCACTCCCCACCGACCAGCGCCTCGACAAGTTCACCGGCAGCGACGACATGGGAATGGTCGAGCTGATGTTCAACTACGGCAAGTACCTGCTCATCAGCAGCTCGCAGCCCGGCGGACAGCCCGCAAACCTGCAGGGTATATGGAACAACGAGTTCATGGCCCCCTGGGACAGCAAGTACACCATCAACATCAACACCGAGATGAACTACTGGCCTGCAGAGGTATGCGGCCTGACCGAGTGCGTGGAGCCTCTCTTCGAGATGGTCCGCGACCTCAGCGTCACCGGTGCCGAGACGGCCAGGAAGATGTATGACTGCCGCGGCTGGGTAGCCCACCACAACACCGACCTATGGCGCATAAGCGGCCCGGTTGACGGAGCCTTCTGGGGAATGTTCCCCAACGGCGGTGCATGGCTCGCAACACATATCTGGCAGCACTACCTGTATTCACCCGACGAGGCCTTCCTCAAGGAGTGGTACCCTGTTCTCAAGGGCGCTGCCGAATTCTACCTCGACTACATGCAGGAGGACCCTCACGGCTACCTCGTAGTGGTTCCTTCTGTCAGCCCCGAGCATGGCGGAATGGGGAAGGAAACATCGGTCACCGCCGGATGCACAATGGACAACCAGATAGCCTTCGACGCACTCTCAAGCGCACTCGAGGCTGCGAAGATACTCGGCGTGGACAATGACTTCCAGGCTGAGACAGAGGCGGCGATAGCCAAGCTTCCTCCCATGAAGGTAGGCAAGCACGGCCAGCTTCAGGAGTGGATCGAGGACTGGGACGACCCCACCGACGAGCACAGGCACATCTCGCATCTGTACGGCCTGTATCCGTCAAACCAGATAGACCCCGTGCTCACCCCGGAGCTCTTCGAGGGTGCAAGGAACACACTCCTGCAGCGCGGCGACATGGCCACCGGCTGGAGCCTTGGCTGGAAGACCAACTTCTGGGCAAGGATGAAAGACGGCGACCACGCCTTCAAGATCCTGAGCAACATGCTTACACTCATCGACGCGTACGGCAGCAAGAAGCCTCTGTACGACGGTGGACACTCGGGCAGAACCTATCCCAACCTCTTCGACGCACATCCGCCTTTCCAGATCGACGGAAACTTCGGTGCATGTGCAGGCATCGCTGAAATGCTGCTGCAGAGCCACACAGGCGTTGTGGAACTGCTTCCCGCACTGCCCTCTGCATGGCCGGAAGGCAGCGTGAGGGGCCTGCGCGCAAGGGGCGGATTCGTCGTCGACATGAAGTGGAGCGAAGGCAAGCTCACCGAGGCTACGGTAACCTCGACTCTCGGTGGCAAGCTGCGCGTCCGCTGCCAGGGTGAGGAATACGAATTCGATACCACGAAAGGACAAAAAATCAGTATATGAAAAAAATCGCTTTGATTGCCGCAGTCGTCACCATTCTGTGCAGCTGCGCCGAAAAGAATCTGAAACCCTGGGAGAAGGGCGGATTCGAAACCGGTGAATACCGCAACGTGTTCGCCGAGATGGGATATAGTCAGGATGAGATCGACGCAAAGCTTCAGAAGGTCTTCTATGAAGTTTTCTTCGGCCCTGACAAGGTTTATTTCCCCGTGGGCGACGACATGGGCTACATAAGCGACATAAAGAATCACGACGTCCGCACCGAAGGCATGTCCTACGGACTCATGATTGCCGTGCAGATGGACCGTCAGGAGATATTCGACCGCCTCTGGCGCTGGAGCAAGACCTACATGCAGCATCAGGACGGCCCGCTCAAGGGATATTTCGCATGGAGCCTCAACACCGACGGAACCCGCAAGGCTGAAGGCCCCGCCTCCGACGGCGAGCTGTACTTCGTGACCTCGCTGATCTTCGCATCCAACCGCTGGGGCAACGACGGCGACATCAACTACCTTGCCGAGGCCCAGAACATCCTGAACTATTCATGGGAGAAGGACGGTTCGGAGGGAGTCCGGCCGTTCATCAACAAGGAGAACCACCTGATCACCTTCGTTCCCGAAGGATTCGGCGCCAACTTCACCGATCCTTCATACCACCTCGCCTCTTTCTATGAGGTGTGGGCAAGATGGGCCGACGACGGCCGCGCCGACTTCTACCGCGAGTGCGCAGCAGCAAGCCGCGAGTACCTGCACAAGAGCATCAACCCCGAGACCGGACTCAACCCCGACACCAACCAGTACGACGGTTCGATGTTCCCCGGCAACCGCTGGTTCACCCCTGCGTTCCGCTACGACTCATGGCGCGTGCCCATGAACATCGCCCTCGACTTCTCATGGTCGAACTGCGACCGCGAATGGCAGACGAACTACGCGAACACAATCCAGCAGTTCTTCTACGGCAAGGGCATCGACAGCTTCGTTGACCAGTACTGCGTCGACGGCAGCGACGTCAACGACATCCTGCCCGCCGGAAACGAGGATATGAAGGTTCAGGCTCTGCGCCACTCTGTAGGCCTCGTCGCAACCCTTGCGGCAGCGACCCTCGCCGCCGACAACGAGATTTCGAAGGAATTCGTGCAGAGACTCTGGGAAAGCGAGAACGTACCGTATGAGGACGGCTACTTCGACGCCTACTACGACGGCCTCCTGAGACTGTTCGCATTCATGCATCTGAGCGGTAATTATAGGGTAATTGCCCCAATTGTTTCAAATCAGTAAGCAATTGTTACAATTCTTTCAATATGGAACACCGATGCAAGCCGATGTACCATATTAAAATATATATGCCTTTAATGTTTTCTAATTTTGCATTGGGCGGACCGACCGCTGATACGAAAAAGAATAACACTATTTTTCATTAATAACTTTAATTAACTTATGAAGGTATTATCAAAAATCCTCAGCATTGCGCTCTTGATCGCAATGCCTCTGTACGCTAGCGCACAGACCATTACCGTAAAGGGTAATGTGAAGGATGCAGCCGGCCTGGCTGTCATCGGCGCAAGCGTAATCCAGCAGGGTACCAGCAATGGTGTGATTACCGACCTCGACGGTAACTACTCCATCAGCGTACCGGCTAATGCCACACTGCAGTTCTCTTCAATCGGCTACGTAGAGCAGGCAATTGCCGTAGCTGGCCAGAGCAACATCAACGTTGTTCTCGAAGAGGATGCAGAAATGCTCGAAGAAACAGTGGTCATCGGTTACGGTGTCCAGAAGAAGAGCGACCTCACTGGCGCTGTAGGCTCACTCCGTGGCGACGAGCTCAAGAAGCAGTCAACCACCGATGCAGCTGCAGCTCTCCAGGGTAAGGTTGCCGGTGTCAACGTCATTACAGATGGTGCTCCTGGTGCAGGAACCAACATCCGTGTACGTGGTATCTCTTCTAACTCTGGTAACCTCGCTCCTCTGTTCATCGTCGATGGTCTTGAGGTTTCAAGCATCCAGTACCTCGATCCTTCAATGATCGAGTCAATGGAGGTCCTCAAGGACGCTGCATCTGCAGCCATCTACGGTGCTCAGGCAGGTAACGGTGTAATCCTCGTAACCACCAAGAAAGGTGAGACAGGACACGCATCAGTATCATACAGCGGCAAGGCAACACTCCAGAACTACACCCGTCGTCCTCTCATGAACCGTGAGGAGTTCCTCGAGTGGGTTAAACTTGAGAATTTCTCCAACGTTGATGCTGACCTCAAGACCAATGACTACAGCTGCCCTGACTATGCAGGCGGCGTAATCGACACTGACTGGATCGGCGCATACATCGAACCTTCATGGAGCCAGCAGCACGCTGTCAGCTTCCAGGGCGGTAACAGCAAGGGTCACTTCTTCACCTCTATCAACTATGTAAACAACAATGGTGTTGTAAAGGGTGACAAGGATGTGTACAAGCGTCTCACCGCACAGGTAAACGCTGACTACCAGCTCTTCAAATGGTTGCAGGTAGGTACCAACAACTCTATCGAGAAGTGGTCAACCAACAGCGTATCACAGCGTGGCTACTCTTCTTCATTCGAGACCATGTGGATGATGGATCCTCTTACCGCAGTTTACTGGCACGATCCTTCAGAGTTCTCTACCGGTGCAAAGGCAAAGTGGGATGCAGTCCAGAACGGAACATCAGCAGTTCCCTACCGCTTCCTCGGCGATGAGAACGGTTGGTTCGCAAACACCAAGTATGCCGACACCGAGGGTAACCCTCTTGCAAAGCGTGACGCTACCGACGGCACAAACGGCGGTATCAACGTTAACGGTACTCTGTTCGCCAACTTCATGCCTTTCAAGGGCTTCACCTTCACCTCTCGCTTCGGTTATCGCATCAACGCCAGCGCAAGCCACTCTTACACCGCTCCTTACTGCTACGGTGACCGTGGTAATAACGACAACTACTCAATCAGCGCAAATACCAACTACGGTTACTACTACCAGTGGGAGAACTTCGCGAACTACACCAACACATTCGCAAAGAAGCACACCATCACCGCAATGGCCGGTATGGCATACAAGGAGACCTACTCTGACAACACAAACGTAAGCTCAACAGGTGCTGACATCCTCTCATCATACGAGCCTAACTTCCTTTACATCAACTATCTGAAGCCCGATGCAACAAAGAATGTCGGCAACGCTCCCGGCACCACAGCATCCATCTCATACTTCGGACGTCTGATCTACAGCTATGACAACCGTTACAGCATCCAGGCAAACTTCCGTGCTGATGCATTCGACTCTTCAAAGCTTCCCGCAGCTCACCGTTGGGGTTACTTCCCTTCATTCTCTGCAGGTTGGACAATCAGCAACGAGTCTTGGTTCCGTGACAACGTTCCCGCAAATGCAGTGAACTTCCTCAAGCTCCGCGCATCTTGGGGCCGCAACGGTAACATCTCCGTGCTCAGCAACTATCCTTATGCTTCTACCATCAACCTCGGTAACAACTGGTACCAGTATGGTGTAGCTGAGACAGGTGCAGTTCCCGCATCAGGTCCTTCAAAGCTTCCTAACCCCAACCTTACTTGGGAGACATCAGAGCAGCTTGACCTCGGTCTTGACGCACGCTTCCTCAACAACCGCCTCACCTTTGGTGCTGACTTCTACAACAAGACCACCAAGGACTGGCTCATCAACGTGACCATACCCCCTGAGCTTGGCTTCGGTAACACCACCATCAACGCAGGTAAGGTTCTCAACCGTGGTATAGAGTTTGAGCTTGGTTGGAGAGATCACGTAGGTGACTTCAACTACTCAATCAACGCAAACTTCACCCACAACCACAACGAGGTTCTCGACCTTCCCGCATCAACTTCACTTATCACTGCTTCTGATGCAAGCTCAACCAACTATCAGGTTCAGACCGCCATTGAGACCGGTTACCCTGTATGGTACCTCCGCGGTTACGAGTATGCTGGTGTAGGTCCTGAGGGACAGGCACAGTTCTACAACGCAGAGGGCAAGGTTGTCGATACAGTAGGGTCTGGTGACCTCAAGTACATAGGTAACACCATGCCTACCGTCAACTACGGTCTCAACATCAACCTCGAGTGGAAGGGTATCGACTTCGCAATGTACGGCGCAGGTGTAGCAGGTAATGTTATCATGCCCGTTCTCCTCCGCACCGGTTACAAGAACAACCTCAAGTGGTACCTCGAGCAGTATAAGGCAGGCAACTCTCCTAACCCTGCAGAGACCTATGGTAACCTTGAGTACTGCTCATCAACCGCTAACCTCTTCTCAGGCGCATTCTTCCGCATCAAGCAGCTCCAGCTCGGTTACACCCTGCCCGCACAGCTCACCCAGAAGGCTAAGATCAGCAACCTGAGGTTCTACATCTCACTCGACGACTTCTTCACATTCACAAAGTATCCTGGTCTCGATCCTGAAACCGCATCTACCAACGTTACTTCAGGTGCCGGCCTCGACTGGGGTTCATATCCTACAATGCAGAAGTGTCTCTTCGGTGTCAATATCACATTCTAATAACGCACAGCATTATGAAAAAGATTATACTCCCTATACTTCTTGGTCTCGGTCTCGTGGCAGTATCTTGCCAGGAGAAGCTTGAGATACCCCAGAAGGGTGTTGTCAGCTATGACAATTTCTATGCATCAGACGCAGATGCAGAGGCTGCACGTGCGGACATGTATGTAAACTTCCTTTCCAACGTAGCAGGTACCGAGGGTATCGACAACCCTCAGCAGGTTATCCTCAACTACGCTGCCGACGATGTTCTCCCCGCAGGTGGTGACAAGAAGGACCACGATGCATTCCGTATCTTCGGTGAGTTCAACTACAGTGACGCATCAGGCACCCTCAAGGAGTGCTACCAGCGCTACTACTACTCTATCTATCACTGTAATCTTGTAATTTCCAACTTCACCAACGAGAACAAGAATCAGGTAGAGCCCAAGTTCACCAGCAACTACACAAAGCAGATCGTAGCTGAGGCTCGCGTTCTCCGCGCATATCTCCACCTCTGCACCGCCCTCATGTGGAACCGTCCCCCTCTCATGGACCGTCTCTATGAAGCTGACGAGCTTCCTACCAATGCGGGCAGCCAGGATCAGATTCTCGAGTGGGTCATCGCTCAGTGCGAAGAGGCCATCGCTTCAGGTTCACTTCCCAAGCGTAACGGTACTGCTGACAAGAACTCTACCGCTATCATGACAGTCGGCTTCGCTGACTTCGTAGCAGGTAAGGCAGCAATGTTCCTCAGCACTCCTAAGTATGATGTAGCTTGCAAGCACTTCAAGGCTATCATCGATTCTAAGAACTACGCTCTCGTAGACGGTAAGGACTGGTGGCAGAACTTCCACGCAGTCGGCGACGGTAACTCTGAGAAGATCTTCGAGCCTAACTTCATCGAGGATCCTGCTTACACAAGCAACGCATGGGGACTTGGCCAGCCTATCTTCAAGGGCCGCTGGATGTGCGCAAACGTACTCAACTGGCGTACCGGTTCTCTCTACTCAGTTCCTAAGGGAAGCCAGCATGACGGCTGGGGTGGCGGTGCCATCCAGGAAGACTTCGCAAAGAAGTTCTATGAGCATGACGGTGATTCACCTCGCCGCCGCGCTACATTCCTCACCGAGGAAGAGTGGCTCTATGAGCTCGAATGGGAAGGCTCAAAAGTCAACAACGGTTCTCGCGAAGAGAAGGAGAAAGACCTTGCTCGCGGTATCAAGCCTGCAGGTATCTTCTCACACGGACCTTACTTCGAGTGGAAGTTCATGACATTCCCCGTTGTTCCCGAAATCCTTGCACAAGGTGGCAGCTATATGGCAGACAACACTGGCATGGGTGAGAATTCAAACCAGAAGAACTTCTGCGTAGCACGTTACGCTGAGGTACTCCTCCTCTATGCAGAGGCTTGCTTCTTCGGTGGTGACAAGGCTGCCGGCCTTGCTGCTCTCAACGAGGTACAGCGCCGTTCAGGCTCTGGCAAGATTACGGATCTCACCTTCGAGAATATCATGGAGGAGAAACAGTATGAGTTCTGGTTCGAGAACTGCCGCTTTCAGGATCTTGTTCGTTGGAGCAACCTGGGCAAGGTTGATATCGTCAAGATCATGAACGCTCAGTATCACGATGGCAAGAACATGGTTCCTACCGTATATGACCGCATCTCTGATGACGGCAGTGCAGGTAAGCACGAGCTCTATGTTACTTACTCAGCAGTTGACAACGTTCCTTTCGAGAAGGGTAAGCACGAGTATCTCCCGTTCCCTCTTGACTTCAAGACCGTCAACCCTAACCTCCACGACGTTCTTGGTTGGGAAATTATGCAGTAATTCCTGAATTTCAATAATTCTTGATATGATTTCAGGCGCCCCCGTTTGGGGACGCCTGAATTTTTTAGTAAATTGCGTCTGATATGAAAGTCAAGCTTCAGGACAGGATAAGGTTCATCATTCCGGTCGTGGCATTCTTTGCTGCGTTCGCTTTCTTTGCGTTCGCCTACCCTTATCATCTGATGAGACGGGAACAGCAGACGCTTTTCCTGCTGAACGTCCCGCACATCCTGAAGACCTACGCAGGGCCCGGAGGTCTGGCCAGAATCCTTGGTGACTTCATGGAGCAGTTCTACTGCTTCAGGCTCATCGGTCCGATCGTGGTAGCAGCTCTGCTCACTGCAATAGGGGCGCTCAGCTATCATATCTGCCGCAGCTTTACCGGAAAGAAGCTCTCTCTGCTCATCGCTGCCATAATATATATATGGTCGTTTCTCAGGGAGACCGAGACCATCTACATCACTCAGTACACCATAGCCGTTGCAGGATATCTGCTGTGCATCCGGGCGGCGCTGAAATTCAGGAAAACGGCCGTAAAGCTGGCCGCACTGGTAGCGTTCGTGGCCTTGGGCCTGTGGCTGTTCGGCTCGCCCTATCACAAGAACTACGGCAAGCTGATAGGCAAGCCCGACCTTGACTTCGAGAAGCTCATAGCCCTCGACGTGGAGACCTCGCGTGAGAACTGGGACAAGGTGCTGGACATCTCCAAGCAGAACCTTCTCTACAACGAGGCCGTGTACTTCTACAATCTCGCCACCGCGAAGAAGGGCTGCATGGCAGAGAACCTGCTCCGCCATCCGCAGAACTACGATTCCGGCCTCTTCTTCCTTGTAACGGACCAGATCTCCCCCTTCTCGAACGGCCTGGCGGGCGAGGTATGGTATCACCTCGGCAACATGACCCTGGCAGACCAGAGCGCCATGGTGGCCATGCAGTCGTCGCCCAAGCATACGGGCGCAAGGTTCATCAGGCGCATGGCGATGATAAACCTGATTTCAGGCGAGTACGGCGCAGCGCAGAAGTATCTCGGCATGCTGAGCAGGACCATAGTCTATCGCAGATGGGCCATAAGCATGCTTCCTGAAAACCAGGACGAGAGCACGAGGCAGATGATCGAGGCCGCACGGGCAGATCTTGTGGGCAGAGACGTCGTGTCCGGCAGCAACGACTACAGGCTCCTCCTGCACAAGCTCCTGGAGGCAAATCCGGGCAACAGGATGGCAAAGGAGTACCTGCTCTGCTACGACCTTCTCACCTGCGACCTACCTTCCTTCATGGAAGACTATGTACCGGAAGCGAACAACCCGGCCATATACCAGGAAGCCGCGCTGATCTGGATAAACATCGAGCACAGCGAGGGAAGGATGGATGTCATCAGGCCCGCAGAGTTCGGCATTACTCCTGATACCGTGGAGAGGCTGAAGAAGTTCTATCAGTTCCCCAACAGGTACAAGAACACATATTGGTACTACTACACTGACGCAATGGGAGAATGATGCCATGAAAAGACTACTTACCATACATGCCCTCTTCCTCCTTGCGGCCTGCCAGGCTCCGCTGTCCGATTCTGTTTACGGAAGCGACGGCCCTGCCATAATATACCCTGACTACAAGGGCGTCACGATCCCGGCCAACATAGCACCGCTGAATTTCCACTACGCCATGTCTGGCGCCAGCAAGGCCGTCACGAGCTTCACTCTTGGCGACAGGACGGTGACAAAGCGCGGGCTTGAGGTGAAATGGAGCGTCGGGGAATGGAAGAAGTTCCTTGCGGCAGCGGATGGCAGCACCATCAGCGTCACGGCCAGCGTACAGACCGCACAAGGCATCATCGAGGACAGCTGGGACATCTACGTCAGCGAAGACGCCATCGACGGCTACATCACCTACAGGCTCATCGAGCCCGCATACCAGATGTGGAACGAGGTGTCGATCATGGAGCGCGACATCCAGACATTCAGCGAGCGCACGATCTGTGACTACAGGCACACAGACAACTCCTGCATGAACTGCCACTTCCATTGCCAGCAGCGCGGCGACCTGTCGATGTTCTACATCAGAGGCAAGAACGGCGGTACCATCCTGAACAAGGAAGGCAGCATCAGGAAGCTCACCCTTAACGCCAAGGGCATGCTTTCCGGCACAGTGTACGGCGAGCTGCACCCTTCCGGCAACTACGGCGTGTTCTCGACCAACATCATCATCCCCAGCTTCCATTCGCAGGCGGGCAAGAGGATGGAGGTGTACGACACGGAATCTGACCTGACGGTAGCCGACTTCGAGCACAACAGGATGATCAATCTCCCCCATTTAGCGCGAGCAGACAAGCTTGAGACCTTCCCCTGCTTCTCGCCTGACGGCAACTACGTGTACTGGTGCGTGGCCGACACAGTCAGCCTGCCGGAGAAGATCATGGACCTCAGGTACGACCTTGTACGGGCCTCTTTCGACAGCAGCACAGGCAGCATAGGTGATGACATCGAGCTGGTCTGGAGTGCCGAGGAGAACAACGGGACGGCGTGCCATCCGAAAATTTCGCCAGACGGGCGATATCTGATGTTCACAAACGCGACTTACGGCACCTTCCCCATAAACCACAGCGAGTCTGTCCTGAACATGATAGACCTCGAAACGGGAGAGATCAACACTCTCGATGCGGTGGCGGGCAATAAGTCGGACACATACCACAGCTGGTCTTCAAACAGCCGCTGGTTCGTATTTGCGAGCAAGAGGGGCGACGGGCAGTACGGCAAGCCGTATTTCTGTCATCTCGACAAGGATGGGAATCCGTCGAAGCCTTTCGTGCTGCCGCAGAAGTCGTCGTACTTCTACGAATACAATCTGAAGTCGTTCAACGTTCCTGACATGGGCAGCACTCCGGCTCAGATCACTCTCAAGGATTCCGCCCGCATGTTCAAGGAATCCAGCGAATCCTTCGAATCACTTTAGTATCTTCGTTGCTACGAAGGCTTGCGAGCAACGCGAGCCGAGGGGCGTTACGGGGCTGACCCACGTCAAAGGGTCCCCGGGTTTGTAGGTAATGTGGACATAAATGGTTGGTGATAGTGACAAAAGTGGTTGGTGACAGCC
>JAKSKK010000019.1 GCA_024401745.1 Bacteroidales bacterium | reverse complement strand
GGGGTCTTGATTTTTATTCAACCGGCCTAAAATCGCCGGATTTTATCTATATTTACGATATGGAAGGCAAGATGTTTATCGCGGCCGCAGTTGCCGCAACGATGATGTGCGCCTGCTCGGCGCCAAAAGGACCGCAGACTGTAGCGCACCGAGGATATTGGGATATCGAAGGCAGCGCGCAGAACTCCATCGAGTCGCTTCGTCAGGCCGGCGAGCACGGCTTCTACGGCAGCGAGTTCGACGTATACGCCACGCCGGACAGCGAATTCGTGATCAACCATGACGACATGTTCCACGGCATGAACCTCTACACCACCCCGTATGAAGAGTACAGGGACTCGACTCTGTCAAACGGCGAGAAGATATCAACACTCGACCAGTATCTCGCTGAGTTCCGGAAGTATCCCAAACTCCAGCTGGTCTTCGAGCTGAAGTCGAAGGGGGACCCTGAATACGAAGCACGGGCGATTCCCGGAATCCTCGCAAAGCTCGACGAATACGGGCTTGCCGGCCGCACCGACTTCATCTGCTTCAGCCTCACTGCGTGCCAGGCCGTCGCAAAGGCAAGGCCTGAGATGATGGTGGAGTACCTGAACGGCGACCTCTCCCCTGCCGAACTGGCCCCCATGGGCATACGCGGCATAGATTATCACATCAGTGTCTTCCAAGAGCACCCTGAATGGGTCGAGGAGGCCCACGGACTCGGCATGACAGTCAACGTATGGACTGTGAACGACGAGGAAGACATCGACGAGATGCTGGCCCTGGGCGTCGACTTCATAACGACAAACGCCCCCGAACTCTCGGAGGCGCTTATAGAGAAGATGGCGGACCATCAGTCTTCGTAGTCAAGGCAGTATCTGCCTGCAAGGCCCTCGAGACCATCCTTTATGTTCTTCTTGACCTCAATCTTCTGAGCATCGCTGAGCTCATCCTTGAGCTTCCAGAGAATTATGTGATGTGTCATTACTCAGTGATTCCTTTATAGGTTTCGCAGACGTCCTTGTAGCTTTCGAGGTTGCCGATGTCGTAGCGGGAACCGGGCATCTCCATGGCATGCACGGGTACCTGCTTGCTGAGCCAGGCAACGAACGATCCGGGAGCGTCGGTGCCGCAGCCGGCCAGGATTCCCTGACGCACGAGGCGGGTATCGCTGCGGGTATAGTAATAGAAAGGCGGGCAGCACCAGTGAGCGCGAGGGTTCTCGGGCTTCTCTTCCATCGAGATGATGCGGTCGTGGCTGTCGATCTCCACGACGCCGCACTTCCTGAGGCGGTAGGTCTCCTCCTCGAAGTATCGCATGATGCACGAGGTGCGCATCTCAAGTGCATAGTTGATGAAGTGCTGGAGGCTGAAGTCCAGCACATTGTCGCCCGCGATCACGAGCATGTCGTCGTCGATGCTGCACTTGTCGATGACATACTGGATGTCCTTGACTGCGCCAAGGCGGGTCTCGTTGGACTCGGTGCCGTCGTCGACCACCGTGATCTTCAGGTTACCTGCGCGCTGCGCAGCCCAGTCATCGAAGCAGTGAGCGAACTTGTGGTTGCTGATGACGATGAACTCGTCGACAGAACCGGAAGCCGCAATGTCGTCGATGAGCCAGTCGACTATGGTCTTCTCTCCCACCTTGAGGAGAGGCTTCGGGAAATTCTCGGTAAGCGGATACAACCTTGTTGCATATCCGGCCGCCAAAATCAGACATTTCATAATGTAACTCCGTCTGCGGTTTGACAAATGACTCCCTGGTACTTGCCCTTAAGGTCAGGGAAGGCCTTGAGGTACTCCTGCTCCACATTGCGCAGGATGCTTTCCTGATATGCAGGATCGATGATTGCCATGCAGCAGCCCTTGAATCCGGCGCCGCTGAAACGTCCGCCGTAGATGCCGTCGGTATGGGTCATAATCTCGTAAAGTGTCTTGAGTTCGGGTGAGCCGGTTTCCCAGCAGTCGATAGAAGAACGTCCGGACTCGAAGCTGAGGCGGCCGTACTCCTCGATGTCTCCCCTTCTCCATGCAGCCGCACCTGCTTCCACGCGTGTGAACTCGCCGAACCAGTGGTCAGCGCGCCTGCGCCAGGTCTCGGGAAGCTTGTCGCGGTTCTCCTTGTATATCTGAGGAGCGACGTCGCGGAGGTTGGTTTCCTTGAACTTGCCGTAGGGCAGTCCGGCGAAGGCTTTCAGGGCGTATGCGGCACTGCGGGCCTCATCGACCCTCATGTTGAAGGCGCTGCCGGCAAGCGTGCGCTCCACTCCGCTGAAGAAGATCGCAAAGCCGTAGGGCTTCATTGCCGGAGACTCGGGAATGAGCTCGTAGTTGTCGTCCTTGCAGTCGAGATAGAGCAGATGGCCCTTGCGGGAATAGACCTCGCAGCTCTGGTCGAGCTTGCCGCAGCTAACACCGACGTAGTTGTTCTCGGCAGCCATGGCGATGTTGATGATCTCGTTAGGCGTGAGCTGGATGCCGTTGACTGTGCAGAGCGCCTTGAGGAAGGCGATGCAGACAGCAGCTGAAGAGCTGAGGCCTCCGATGGGCAGAGAGCCTTCAATGACGCCGCAGAGGCCGGTGCGCAGAGGGAATATCTGGCTGAGCTCCAGCGTGATGCCACGCAGATAATCGGCCCAGTCGTCCTGTTTGGTCTCAGGAACGCTGCGGACGTGCCACTGAGCGCGCTTGCCGAACTGCAGGCTGGCCAGCTCAATGACACCATTCTGCTTTGGGGCATAGGCGATGCTTATGCCCTTGTCGATTGCGAAACCGGTGATCTTGCCCAGGTTATGGTCGGAATGGGCACCGATGGGGCAGATCCTGTACGGACAGAACGATATGCCGTCCGGGGACTTCTTGTAGGTTTCTTCGAATTTGGTTATACAGGTCATAGTACAGGTTGTGTAATTATCTTCTGAAGCCTTTGAGGCGCTGCTGGAGCGAGCCGTCAACGGCCATCTTCATCATCTTGCGCGTTCCTTCGAACTGCTTGATGAGCTTGTTCACGTCGTTCAGTGAGGTGCCGGAGCCATTCGCGATCCTGCGCCTGCGGGAACCGTTCAGGCACTCGGGGTGCTCGCGTTCGTAAGGAGTCATGCTCTTTATGATGGCCTCGGTGGGCTTGAACGCGTCATCGGGAATATCGACGTCCTTGAGGGCCTTGTCCATGCCGGGGAGCATGCCCATGAGGTCCTTCATGTTACCCATCTTCTGCACCTGCTGCAGCTGGTCATAGAACTCGTTGAATGTGAACTGGTTGTGGGCGATCTTCTTCTTGAGGGCGCGGGCCTCCTTCTCATCGAACTGCTCCTGAGCCTTCTCTACGAGTGAAACGACGTCACCCATGCCGAGAATTCGGTCAGCGACACGTGCAGGATGGAACACGTCAAGTGCCTCCATCTTCTCGCCCATGCTCACGAACTTGATGGGCTTGCCGGTTACAGCCTTGATCGACAGGGCAGCACCACCGCGGGTGTCGCCGTCCATCTTGGTGAGGACAACGCCGTCGTAGTCGATGGCCTCGTTGAATGCCTTTGCACTTTCAACTGCGTCCTGACCGGTCATGGCGTCTACTACGAACAGGGCCTCGGTAGGCTTCACAGCCTCGTTCATGGCGCGGATCTCGTCCATGAGCTCCTGGTCGACCGTCAGACGGCCGGCGGTATCTATGATGACAACGCTATAACCCTCGGTGCGGGCATGCAGTAGAGCAGCCTTGGCAACCTTGATGGGATCGGTCTCCCCTTCTATCGTGAATACGGGCACGTCCACCTGAGCGCCAAGTGTCTTCAACTGCTCGATTGCGGCAGGGCGGAAGCAGTCACAAGCGGCAAGCAGGACCTTCATGCCCTTCTTGCTCTTCAGGTGCAGCGCGAGCTTGCCGCTGAAGGTGGTCTTACCGGAACCGTTCAGACCTGCAACCAGGACTATGCCAGGCTGGCCCTTGACGTTTATCGCGGTCTCGGTCGAGCCCATGAAGTCGGCCAGTTCGTCATGCACGATCTTGACCATCATCTGCTGAGGCTTTACGGCCGTGAGCACGTTGGAGCCAAGAGCCTTGGCCTTCACGCGGTCACAGAATTCCTTGGCAACCTTATAGCTGACGTCGGCGTCAAGCAGTGCACGGCGCACGTCCTTGAGCGTCTCCGCGATGTTTATTTCGGTAATCTTGCCCTCACCTTTGAGGATCTTGAACGATTTCTCTAATCTTTCTGAAAGGTTTTCAAACATATATCTCTATAAATAGCCCACAAAAATACTCAAAATTTCTTACTTGCGGAACAGCTTTGCCATATCTGCCTCCATTATGGGGGCAACAGTCTCCTCAGGAATGAACGACCACGAGCCAATCACGGCAGAATTGTTCACATCTGCCTTTGTGACAGTCCCGTGCTCAGAAATATAGTTATATATCAAATCTCTGATTTCAGGATATTTGGCTATTATTCTCTCATTCATTTCTTTAGCTGAGATTCCGGCACCCTCACGAATGAGCCCGCCCCCACCGTTGGCCCTGTAGGAGGTCATGGCAACGTTGTACCATGCGTCGGGGCCGAAGCTGCTGCCGTCGGCGAGAGACTTGATTGCAACCCTCTGGCCGAAGGGCTTCGTAACGTCAACTGTATAAACCAGGCCGGCAGCAGAATCGAAGTTGTAGTTCCTTCCGTCGAACGACCAGCGCAGGCGGCCGTTGCGGTCGGTCTCCTCATGGATCTTCAGCACATGCTCACCGGGTGCGCATATCCAGCTGTCGTACGAGTACTCGAGATAGTTCCTGATCTCACTGCCCTTGAGGCGTGCCACGACCATCTGGTTCTCGTATGGGTAGATGGTGAACATGTCGTTGAACACCACGTCACCCTGCTTAACGGTTCCGTTGAACGACAGCGGCGCCGCGAATGAGATCTGGGCCTCCTTGGCCGCGATCTGCACCGTATGCACAAGGTTCACATAGTCGCACATGCCCTTGTATGCATCACGTATGTAGAGGGGCATGTCAAGTGCACCGACCTTCCTGTTCGTGAATGCCTTCACTTCCTCGAAATCGCTCCTGAAGAGATTGACCATGGTCTCGTCGACAAGGTTCTTGTCGAGCCTTACGACCTCGGCCTGAGCAGCCTTTCCTTCGATTCTCTTCCTGTTGTCGAGCTGCACGTTGATGGCGCAGTGGCCAACGTATCCTGCACGTGCTCCACCGTTGACGTAGCACTTTCCGTTATCGTTCTTCACATAGATGGCATGATCGTGAGCGCCCACCAGGACATCTACACCATTAAGTGAGTTGAACAGGTCAAGCGCTTGATTCTCAAGCTGAGTTCCATCGCCGTCACCAGTGCCGGAATGCACTGCGACTATGGTCACGTCAGGGTTCTCTACGCCGTTCACCTCATTGACGCACTCCTGCACGTAAGGCAGAAGATTCTTGAAGTCCATGCCCTTCCAAAGGTCCTCGGAAACCCAGTTCTTGATGTATGTGTTGTTGAATCCGAGCACTGCTATTCTCAGGCCGGCTTTCTTTACAATAGTATAGACGGGGAAATAAGGCTTGCCGCTCTTTGCCCATACCGCATTGCCTCCGAGGTAAGGAATGCCGGCAAAGCCCAGCTCGAAGCTCTCCCTGTCATAGACGGAATGGCCAGTCTCGATGTCGTGGTTACCCATGACGAGCACGTCATAGCCCATGTATTTCGCAATGAGAGTGAAGAGATGGGGCTTCTCAGGTACAACATAGTTGTAATAATAGGCCGCATTGTCGCCCTGGAGGGCATCGCCGGCGTCGAGAAGCAGGACGTTGTCAGGGCCTACGGCAAGGCGTAGGCTGTCGACATAATGCTTGACAGACATGAGGCTGGTGCGGGTCTTCTGGCCTTCGACGTATGGTTCACTGAACCATGATCCATGAACGTCACCGGTGGTCACAAGATGAATTGTGCGCTGGCTCTGGGCAGGAAGGAGATGAGCCATGCCAAGCAGCAGGACAAAAGAGATGATTATTCTTTTCATAAGTTTCAAAATTACTAAATTTGCCATAATTATAAAAGTATAATGGCATGAAGTTCTTCACGCAGGTCAATATCGGAACACTCCCCGTGCAGGTCAGTCTGCATGACAAGGTCATGGTGCTCGGCAGCTGCTTTGCCGACAACGTAGGCGGCAGGATGAAGGCTGCCGGGTTCGACGTATGCGTCAATCCTTTCGGCACCCTCTACAATCCCGCATCCATACTCAACTCAGTTGCCAGGATGGAGAGTGGAGTCCCCTTCACCAATGAAGACTGCGTACCCATGGGAGCCGGTGCAGGACTCGTCTGCTCCTACGCGCACCACACGTCATTTGCACGCCCCACAGAGGCGGAATTTCTTGAAAATGCCAACGAAAAACTGCAGGAAGCAAGCAGTTTCTGGCATTCCTGCAACAAAGTCATCATAACATTGGGCACAGCTTGGGTTTGGAAGGCAAAATGCTTGATATCAGATAATGAAACAAAAAAGTACAAAAGCCTAACAAATTTGTTAACCACTGAAAAAGCTTCTTTTGACGTGGTTTCAAACTGTCTTAAGCGGCCTTCAGGAGAATTCGTCAGGGAGATGCTCGGCGTCGAGCAGATCAAAGCCATCATAGATGACCTGAAAGCCTCTTTCCCCGGCAAGGAATTCATCTTCACCGTCTCCCCCATCAGGCATCTTTCAGACGGTGCTCACTCCAACACGCTCTCAAAGGCGAGTCTGCATCTTGCAATAGGCGACAGCTGCTACTTCCCTGCCTTCGAGCTTCTGAACGACGAGCTCAGGGACTACCGCTTCTATGCCGAAGACCTCGTCCACCCTTCCCCTGCCGCAGTCGAGTTTGTGTGGGAGAAGTTCCTCGAGGCAGCCGTCCCCGTCAGGGAATGGGACAAGATCAGGGAGAACGAAAAAGCGGCACGCTTCGCAGCGCACCGCCAGTTCAGATAGTACAGTAATTGTTTATAACATCTCCTTGAGGTTGATGCCGAGCAGCTCGGCCCTCTTGAGTATTGCCGGAAGTTCCTCTTCCGTGAACTTGCGGCGTTCTTCTGCCAGTATTGCGTCCAGTGCGTCCTTTGATACCGAGAAGCCTATGCCGCGCGTATTGTAGATGATGTTGCGGTCTGAAAGCGTCTCGTATGAACGTGCCACCGTATTGGGATTCACCCCGATGGTGGCTGCCCATTCACGCACTGACGGTATTCTTTCCTCGGGCTTGAACTTGCCCTGGAGTATCTGCTCGCAGATGCCGTCGGCTATCTGCAGATATATTGGTCTGTTGTTGTCGAACTCCATGGAACTAGTGCTTTAAAGTTTTGACTCTACGCCAGATGAAGTATGCAGGTACAAGTGCCAGTATAGCATAAAGAACATACACTATAGTCATTATATAATTAATGAGTCTCTGCGGGTTCTCGTCGCTGATGGCATCGATGAGGCCATCTAAATTACAGAACGATACGATCGCTGTGCTGGCCATGCTCATCACCATGCTCAACGCCATAAGGCAGAGAAGCGTCTTTCCGAACTTGCTCTTGTCGAAGATGACGGCGCCAAGGAGGAAGAATACGGCATACTCAATCCAATTGAGTATCAGAACGCCAGCGGTGCTCATGTGGAACTTGATACCCTCGATTCCCTCAAGGTCAGCGTCACCACCACCGATGCTGTAAACCATGCCCCTCATGAAATCCATCATATCCTTGAAGTTGAACTTTGTGGCAAGAACCTGCCCGTACTGATCATGGAAGATCAGGCTGAGAAGTCCGTCGGTCACAAAGGTGATGGCAGTTATGCAGATGGGCGCAATCACGCAGGTAATGAGCATCATAGTGGTGAATTTCTCAATGCGTGAGGCGGGAATCATGAGCCACTCGGAACCGAATCTCTTGTCAGTGAGCGGACCGTAGAGCTTGATCGGAATCACGATGCAGCCCAGGATAAGTGAGAATGAAAAGGCAAGGATTCCGGTATATGTGAAGCTTACCATCTCTCCTGAGATAATGAGGGCAAATGCCTGGATTATGCCGAAAAGGATAGCCGGAGCAAGGCCAAGAATAAGAATCGTGAGCCCCATGTCATTGTAGGCGCGAACTAGTTCACGCTTAAGGAAGAGCCAAAATCTCTTTATATCAAATTTCTTATTCATAAGTAGTTACTTCGTTTCAAATAAAGTTTTGATTTGCTCTTTGTTCTTAGCCACTGCATTGAAGAGGACTTCGATGTTCACCTTGCTTTCCTCACCGTTGACATTAGGATAGACCTGAATGAATCCGCCTGGAAGCTGCTCGGTGAAGAGTGATTCAGGATGCAGGGTCGTGCCATAGTCGAAGTACAGTCTGCTGCATATCTCCTCGATGCTGGCGTTGAGAAGCACGTCCTGCTTGTCGAGGATGATGATGGGGTCGATGATGTTCTCGAGATCCCTGACCTGGTGAGTCGAAATGACTATAGTGCTGTCTTCGGGAGTGAAGCGCATGATAGCGCTCCTGAACTGGGTCTTTCCAGGGATGTCGAGACCGTTTGTAGGCTCGTCCATGAAGATGTAGCGGGCACCCGTTGCAAGAGCAAAGGCAATGTGGGTCTTCTTGAGCTGGCCGGCCGACATGGTCTTCATCTTCTGGTCAAGCTTCACACCGAACTCCTCCATCATGGCCTTGAAGTTCTCCTCGGAATAGTTCGGCCAGAAAACGCCGTTTGTGTTGGCCCAGTCGAGGGCTCTGGCTCCGGAGGAAGCGACTTCGTCAGCAAGGTAGTACTGGTCAGAAAGGCTGGCAGGCTCGCGCCTGTAAGGGTCAGTCCCCCCTACCTTCACCGTTCCGGACTGCGGGGTCTTGAGCCCGCACATAAGGGTAAGCAGAGTTGTCTTTCCAACTCCGTTCTCGCCAAGAAGGCCATAGATCCTGCCGGGTTCCATCCTCATTGTGATGCCCTGGAGGACTGCATTCTTGCCGTAACTGAAACTTAGATTGTCAATTTCTATCATGGTGTTTGAGTGTATTACTTTAATAGTACACTGCAAAGGTACAACAAAAATTCATTTATGCAAATAAAAATAGTATTTTTGTACGCTTTTAAACGCGCGCGCATGATTACTCTATTGATCAGTATGGCAGCCCTCATCCTGGGCTACATCATATACGGCAAGTTTGTCGACAAGGTCTTCGCTCCCGACACCAAGCGGCTCACACCCGCGACCCTCAAGGCAGACGGAATCGACTATGTTCCCCTCCCCGCCTGGAAGGCGTTCATGATCCAGTTCCTGAACATCGCAGGTACCGGCCCTATCTTCGGAGCCATCCTCGGCGCGCAGTTCGGCCCCTCATGCTACTTCTGGATCGTCCTTGGCTGCATCTTCGGAGGCGGCGTGCACGACTACTTCACCGGCATGCTCTCCATGCGCCACGGCGGAGCCGGAATGCCCGTCCTCTGCGGCCAGTATCTTGGCGGCAAGATAAAGAAGATCATGCTCTTCTTCTCGCTGCTGCTCCTCCTGCTTGTGGGTGCCGTGTTCGTATACAGTCCTGCCGTCATACTCGGTGGCCTCATTGCCGACGGCAGCCGCAGGGCCGTTATGATCTGCGTAATCTGCGTGCTGCTCTACTATATCGTAGCCACACTGCTTCCTATCGACAAGCTCATCGGCCGCGTATATCCCATATTCGCCATTGCGCTGCTGTTCATGGGATTCGCGCTCTTCGGCCACATGCTCGCCAACTGGCCCACCACTGTCCCTGAGATATGGGACGGCCTGCAGAACCGTGCGCCGCAGAACGGCAGCATCTTCCCCTGCATGTTCGTGACCATCGCATGCGGAGCCATAAGCGGCTTCCACGCGACCCAGTCTCCCCTTATGGCAAGATGCCTCACCAACGAGAAGCTCGGTCGACCGATCTTCTACGGATCGATGATCACCGAGGGCATCATCGCCCTGATCTGGGCAGCAGTCAGCTCATACTTCTTCTACGGCGGCGGAAACGTCGAGATGGGTGCAGAAGGCGTCACTGCAGCTCCCGCTGTGGTAACGGTAGTGTCGAAGTCATGGCTCGGCACCGTGGGCAGCGTACTCGCCATCCTCGGCGTGGTTGCAGCGCCCATCACAAGTGGCGACACCGCCCTGCGCTCAGCCCGCCTCATCATAGCCGATGCCGCACACATCGAGCAGAAGCACATAGGCAAGCGCCTTGCTGTCAGCCTGCCTATATTCGCGCTCACCGGACTGCTGCTCTGGTTCGACATCGCCAGGCCCAACGGATTCGACATCATCTGGCGTTATTTCGGCTGGGCAAACCAGTCGCTGGCCGTGTTCGTGCTGCTAACCGCATCCGCCTATCTTGCAAAGAACAAGTCCGGCAAGTACTACCTCATGGCACTGATTCCCGCCTGCTTCCTGACGGCCGTCTGCATCACCTATATATGCACCGCCAAGATTGGATTCAATCTGCCTGACAGCACGATTCCTTATATAGGAGTGATCACATTCGTGGTAAGCGCCGTGCTTTACTTCCTCTCCGTCAAGAATTACAGAAAACAAGGACTATAGGGAATGAGCTGCCAGGCTGCCGGGAAATGTGGCGCGTGCGCTTTGCTTGGTGTTGAATACGCCGAGCAGCTCAGGCGCAAGCAGGCCGAGGTCGAGAGGCTGCTGCACGACCGCGGAATCCAGAGCACGGTGCATCCCGTTGCCGGCATGGAAGAACCTTGGAACTACCGCAACAAAGTGATCGCCAACATCTCGATGAAGGGCGGCAGGATCAGCTACGGCATGTACGAGGAGAGCACGCACCGTGTGGTCTACGCTCCCGACTGTCTGCTGCAGAACAAGGTCCTGAACGACATCATGGCCGGCCTCAAGGAAGAGATGGACAAGCTCCACATCCAGGCCTACGGATTCGGAGGAGTGCTGAAGCAGGTGCTTCTTCGAATAGGAGTCTCGACCGGACAGGTACTTGTAGTGTTCGTAACCTCGCAGGACCTCTTCCCCGGACGCGCCGAACTGATAAAGAGAATCTGTGCACGTTTCAAGTGCATAAGGTCCATTGTGCAGAACACCAATTTCAGGGGCACTTCGGTCGTTCTGGGCGACCGTGAGAAGGTTCTGTATGGCCCAGGATTCATAGTGGACGACATCCTCGTCGTACGGTTCAAGATAAGCGCCAGGTCTTTCTATCAGGTCAATCCTTCACAGACGTCGGTGCTGTATTCCAAGGCCATCGAGCTGGCCGGCATCAATGCTGGAGACCGCATTCTTGACGCATACTGCGGAATAGGAACCATAGGCCTATGTGCTGCGGCGCAGACCGGCTGCAAGGTCATCGGTGTAGAGATAAACCGCGACGCAGTGCGGGATGCGATTGCGAACGCGAAGCACGGCAAGCTGGACTCCGCCCGTTTCTACTGCGCCGACGTGAAGCAGTTCATGATGGACTTCGACTCGCCCGTCGACGTGCTGATCCTCGACCCTCCGCGAGACGGCTGCGACGGCGCTTTCCTGCAGTCAGTGCGCAAGCTTTCCCCCGCCCGCATAGTCTACATCAGCTGCAACCCTGCCACCCAGGCTCGCGACGTGGCCGCCCTGACCAGCCTCTATGCTGTGGGCGACTCATGGCCCGTTGACATGTTCCCCCACACGGCCCATATCGAGAACATAATCTCCCTCTCTAAAAAATAAAGACAAACTTGCTGAAAGAGTTGATATAGCCCCTCTGAAAGGCGATTTTGTTTTGCAAAATCGCCTTTCTTGGAGTATATTTGTATCCCGTAAATTTCACAGCAATGAAGTACGGGTTCGACAACGAGAAATATCTCAAAATCCAATCAGAACACATCAAGGAGCGCATCGCAAAGTTCGGCGACAAGCTTTACATGGAATTTGGCGGCAAACTTTTCGACGACCATCATGCCAGCAGGGTCCTCCCCGGATTCGAGCCTGACAGCAAGCTCAAGATGCTCATGCAGCTGCAGGATGAGTGCGAAATCATCATCGTGATCTCCGCAGTTGACATCGAGAAGAACAAGGTCCGCAGCGACCTTGGCATCACTTACGACATGGACGTCCTGCGCCTGCGCGGAGAGTTCATCAGCCGCGGCTTCCTCGTAAGCTCCGTTGTCATCACCCACTACAACGGCCAGTCCAGCGCCGACAAGTACCGCGAACGCCTCGAGCGCCAGGGAATCAAGGTGTACTACCATCACACCATCGAGGGATATCCCCAGAATGTGGCCCTCATCGACTCAGAGGAAGGCTTCGGCAAGAACGACTACGTCGAGACCACCCGCCCGCTTGTGGTAGTGACAGCTCCCGGCCCCGGCAGCGGCAAGATGGCCGTCTGCCTCAGCCAGCTCTATCAGGAGAACCTGCGCGGCGTCAAGGCTGGATACGCCAAGTTCGAGACATTCCCGATTTGGAATCTCCCGCTCAAGCACCCCGTCAACATTGCATACGAGGCCGCTACAGCCGACCTGAACGACGTCAACATGATCGACCCGTTCCACCTTGAGGCATACGGCCAGATGGCAGTCAACTACAACCGCGACATCGAGATATTCCCCGTGCTCAACGCCCTCTTCGAAGGCATCTATGGCGAGAACCCCTACAAGTCACCCACCGACATGGGCGTGAACATGATAGGCTACTGCATGTGCGACGAGGATGTATGCTGCGAGGCATCGCGCCAGGAGATAATCCGCCGCTACTACACGGCTCTGAACAAGCTCGCCAACGGTGACTGCAACGACGCCGAGGTCAACAAGATCGCCCTTCTGATGAAGCAGGCCAAGATATCCACCGACGACCGCTGTGCCACAGTGGCTGCCCGCGAGAGGAAGGAGAAGTGCGGCAAGCCTTCATCAGCCATCGAGCTTGAGGACGGCACCCTCATCACCGCGGAGACCAGTGCCTTGCTCGGCCCCAGCGCCGCATTGATCCTCAATGCCACCAAGCATCTGGCCGGAATCGACCACAAGGTCAAGCTGATTCCCCAGAACATGATACAGCCTATTCAGAAGACCAAGGTCAGCTATCTGCACGGCCACAACCCCCGCCTGCATACAGACGAGGTGCTTGTCGCAATCTCGATGCTGAGCCTCTGGGACGAGAACTGCCAGAAAGCGCTCGCATGCCTGCCGCAGCTGAATGGCTGCCAGGTCCATTCTACCGTTATGCTGAGCGAGGTCGATCAGAAGATTTTCAAGAAGCTTGGCGTGGGCCTTACCTGCGACCCTGTAAAGAAGAACAACTAGATACACATATATGAGCAACATCATCGACGGAAAAGCACTTTCACTCTCCCTCAAGGAGCAGATGAAGGAACGCATCGTGGAGCTTGAGGCGCAGTACGGCCGCAAGCCCTGCCTTGCAGTCATCATTGTAGGAGACAACCCCGCCAGCCGTTCATACGTGCGCGGAAAAATCAAGGCAGCGGAGTTCGTGGGCATGGACAGCCGCCTCGTTGAACTGCCCGAGGACATCAGCGAGCAGGCTCTGCTCGAGAAGATAGCTGCCATCAACGCCGAAGACGCGGTCGACG
This sequence comes from Bacteroidales bacterium, assembly GCA_024401745.1. Lineage (GTDB taxonomy): Bacteria > Bacteroidota > Bacteroidia > Bacteroidales > UBA932 > Cryptobacteroides. The sequence goes on along the minus strand of JAKSKK010000019.1, from coordinate 24,981 downwards.
GCCTTCTGGTGCAGCTCCCTCTGCCGAAGCACATCAATGAGGACAGGGTCATCGACGCCATCGACATCACCAAGGACGTTGACGGATTCCACCCGCAGAACGTAGCCAAACTCTGGCTCGGACGCCCCTGCATTGTGCCCTGCACTCCCAAGGGAATCATCGCGATGATAGACTCCACCGGCGAGAACATCTCCGGCAAGAAGGCCGTTGTCGTTGGCCGCAGCAACATCGTTGGCAAGCCCGTGGCAAAGCTTCTTCTCGACAAGAACGCAACCGTCACAATAGCACATTCACGCACAGCTGACCTTCCTGCAGTATGCCGTGAGGCAGACGTCCTGGTTGCAGCAGCCGGCCGTCCCGAGATGATAACTGCAGACATGATCAAGCCCGGCGCAATCGTAATCGACGTGGGTATCAACAGGATTCCCTGCATCAAGGAAGACGGAACCGAGGGCTCACGCCTCGTGGGCGACGTTCAGTTCTCAGGTGCCTCAGAGGTTGCAGGCTGGATCACTCCTGTGCCCGGCGGCGTAGGTCCCATGACCATCACAATGCTCATGCAGAACACAATCGAGTGCTTCCTCGCCAAGATGGCATAATGAGATACAGGAAATTAATGACGGAGCGTCCTAATCGTGGGACGCTCTGTTTGTTGAGAGAGAACCTTTTTATAGGATCTCCGTCTTGACTCTCAGGATAGTGTATGAGTATGGCTGGAGATCGTAGGTGAAGTTCCTGCCGAAGCCGTTCCAGGTGGTTTCGACGGGATGTATCTTCAGAGGGGCGTCGAACGAGTTCTCATCCATCTCGTTCTCGGCAGCAAGAGTGATGACCTTGCCGCGGCGGGACACCTTGGCTGCGCCTTCGAGAGTCACTGCGAGAGGGAACACTTCCCCACTGCGGTTGACAATCTTGAGCACCATTTCTGAACTGTCTTCATCGTAGCCTGCCGCATAGTAGGTTATTGATTCTGTTACGACGTGATGTTCAGTTATCTTCTCGCCATCAATATACAGTACGCTGACTCCGTCAGCAATATCCAGATGGATATTCTGCCATTCACCCTCCTTAACGATGCTGCCCTTGTACATGCCTCCCTGGTTGAATCCGCTGCCGTTCAGGATACGTTCGATCGAAGTGATGGAGTCGTCCCATCCGCCGATGGAGCAGCGGTGGCCGTTGGTCGCGTCCTCGTTCATGGCGAAACCGATATAGCAGCCTTCTGCACCACTGATCCTGCGGAACTTCAGGTCGATTGAATAGTTCCCTGAGAAATCGCAATCGAAAGTACAGAGAGTGCCCTCGGCAAGAGGAGCGTTCTGCCTCAGCACGCCGCCGGTGCAGCTCCAGTCGCCCTTGCGGGAAATAAATGAGCCAAGATCAACAGTATGAACCTCACCATCAGCCGTAGTGACTGTAAGGTCCTTGAACTCGCTTACGGTCTGGTTCGTGCCGAGAGTGATTCTTCCAGGCACATATTCAGGTGCGGCAACAGTGTTCTCGTATGCGCTGCAGGCCACATTGTAGTCCGGCCTGTTGACTGAGGCCATCTGCTGCACATAATATGAAGTGCGGCCGAGCACCTGCGAAGAATTCATCCAGATTAGGTTCACAGGCCAGAAGCGGTCGTTGACGTTCTCGAGCAGAGGAGCGACGCTCGTCATGGTCACGAGGTCGCTGTTGCGCTCCATTCCTCCTATCCAAGCAGCCTCGGCGAGAGCGCCTATCATGGCGCCAGAGCCCACGTTGGTATTGACGCCGTACTCGCCTACGTAGGCATTGTACTCGCCACGCTCGACGTTGTCGAAGAGATGCGTGTTCTGGAAGAAGAAGTCGGGTGCAACATACCAGTGCGGGTCGATCATGTCGGTCTCCTCTATGGCACCCTTGCCGAACAGGCCGTTGTTGCAGATTACTGTAAGCTGAGGATATTTCTCCTTGATTGCCTTGTGGAAGACGTTGTAGCGGTTCTCGTATACTGTGCCTTCGTCCTCGTTGCCCACCTCGATATACTTGAGCGGCAGAGGCTCGGGATGTCCTGCGGCTGCGCGCACGGCGCCCCATTCAGAATCCACGGGACCAAGAGCGTACTCGATTGCGTCAAGGCAGTCATCGACATAGAACTGGAGCTCCTCATCGATGCAGATGTCGCCCTGACGGCCCTCGCAGCCCATTCCAACGTTGCAGACGAACAGAGCGTCAGCACCCATGGATTCGCAGAAGCAGAGCAGTTCATGGTAACCGAGGCCATAGCTGCTGTGATAGCCCCAGCAGTCGTACATGCCGGGACGGGAAGCAGGGTCGCCAAGGCTCTTCTTCCATTCATAGCGGTTGGATATGGAGATTCCCTCGACCACGCAGCCACCAGGCCATCGTACGAACGAGGGCTTCATTGCAACGAGCATATCGGCAACGTCCTTGCGCAGAGGAAGCTTGCCACCTGAATAGCTGTAGCGGTCCTCGGGCATGAGCGAAACGTAGTCGAAGCAGACGTCACCCTTACCTTCCAATACCAAAGCAAGGCTGCCCTTGACGGTAGAAGCAGAAGGTGTGAGGGAAAAGCTTACGTCGTTCCACTCCCCTTTCCTGTCAGCCTTGACAGGTGCCTCCGCAAGCAGTTCGCCGTTCTCGCCGACAAGGCGTACAAAGACGCTGCCGTCAAAAGGCTTAAGGATGGTGCGGAACTCGTAGTTCCTGCCCTGCTGCAGGTTCATTCCCCAGAAGCCGTCATTGACGAGCACAGCCTGGCCGTCGACGCTGACGCGAAGGCTGTTGGGGGCAGACTCGAAGCAGGGGTCATCCTTGGTCATAGCCATTGAGCCTGAACCTTCAATCACCCAGCCAGGCACGGGATCAGTTGTCCAGGGATGGCTGGTCTGGACCATCGTACCCTTGATATGGTGGTACTGCAGAGGCGCATAGAGCAGATTGCCCTCGGCATGATAGCCTTCCGGCATCTCCAGGTCTTCGAAACTCTTGTTCTCTATCATTTCGGCAACAAGTCCACCGTCGCAACCGTGGTTGATGTCCTCGATGAAGATGCCGTACATGCTCGGAGCTATCTCAGCGCGCTTCTCGGCAACATTTACAGTAATTGAATCCTTGGGCTCGTTCGTGCCGCCCTGTGAGGAGCAGGCAACTGCCACCAATGCGGCTGCAATGGCCACTGCAGTCTGGAGATGTCTCTTCATTAAATACTATTTATCCAATGCCCAGTGGGCGATGTCCGATCGGTAGAAAAGATTGTCGCACTTGATTGCGTGGACGGCTGCGTAGGCCTTTTCCTTTGCCTCGGCAACGGTAGCCGCACGTGCGACTGTCATGAGCACACGGCCGCCGTTGGTGACGAGCTTGCCGTCCTTGATGGCGGTACCCATGTGGAAGATGCGCTCGCCTGCCTCGGAGCAGTCGATCTCGAAGCCCTTGCTGTATGAGCCGGGATAACCCTTTGAAGCCATCACGACACCCATGGTGATGTCGTCTGACCATACAAGGGGCTGAGGGTCGTTGCCGCATGCAACTGATGCGAAGATGTCGCATGCGTCAGAGTCGAGCAGAGGCAGGACAACCTCGGTCTCAGGGTCGCCGAAGCGGGCGTTGAACTCTATGACCTTGATTCCCTGGGGAGTCTTCATGAGTCCGCCGTACAGCACGCCTGAAAGCGGGCAGCCTTCGCTGACCATTGCGTATGCAGTGCGCTTGAGTATCTTCTCGTATGCGAAAGCGACGTCCTCATCGTTGATGAAAGGCAGGCCGGTATATGCTCCCATGCCGCCTGTGTTCGGGCCCTTGTCGCCGTCGAAGGCGCGCTTGTGGTCCTGAGCCAGAGGCATTGGATACACGTTGTAGCCATCGACGAAGGCCATGAACGAGAACTCGGGGCCCTCGAGATAGTCCTCGATGACCACCTTGCCCTTGCCGAAAGCCTCGCCTATCAGCATGTCCTTCAGAGCGGCAGCGGCCTCCTCGAGGTTCTGGGCAATCACAACGCCCTTGCCAGCGGCGAGTCCGTCATACTTGAGGACTGCAGGGAAAGGACGAAGGCTCACATACGCCAGAGCCTCCGCGTAGCTTGTGAAAGACTTGTAGCCGGCAGTGGGAATGTCGTACTTCTCCATCAGGATCTTGGCGAACTCCTTGCTGCTCTCGATACGGGTTGCAGACTTGGTATGTCCGAAGATCCTGAGGCCGGCGGCACGGAAGGCATCGACTATGCCTACTGAAAGCGCAGCCTCGGGGCCTACGACCGTGAGGTCGATGCCCTCGGTAAGTGCGAAATCAAGCAAACCTTGAACGTCAGTGTCCTTGATGGCAACGCAGGTGGCCTGCTCTGCTATGCCGGCATTGCCGGGAGCACAGAATATCTGCGGACAGCGCGGGCTGCGGCTGATTGCATCAACTATGGCATGTTCACGGCCGCCACCGCCGACTACCAATACTTTCATAACTATCTAGGTAAAATATTGACTCCTAATTTCTTATATGCGCGCTCTGCCTTGGCGAGAGCCTTCTCGACAGTCTCGTCGGTGGCGAGGATCACGCCATAGCGGCGATGGCCGACAACCTCGGGCTTACCAAAGAGACGCATCTGCACGCCGGGCTCCTCGAGCACCTTGTCGATGTCGTAGAACTCCACTTTGTCAGTGTCGCCCTCGATCACGATGGCCTTGGATGCGCTGGCGCCGTAGAACTTGATTTCAGGGATGGGAAGGCCGAGCACTGCACGAGCGTGAAGCGCGAACTCTGACATGTCCTGAGAGATCATTGTGACCATACCGGTGTCGTGCGGGCGGGGTGAAACCTCGCTGAAGATGACCTCGTCGCCTTTTATGAACATCTCGACGCCGAAGATACCGTATCCGCCAAGAGCGCCGGTGATCTTGCGTGCGTACTCACGTGCCTGCTGGAGTGCAACAGGGCTCATGGGCTGAGGCTGCCAGCTCTCGCGGTAGTCGCCGTCAACCTGATGGTGACCTACGGGCTCAAGGCAGGTTGTGCCGCCGCAATGACGCACGGTGAGAAGGGTGATCTCATAGTCGAAGTCGACGAAGCGCTCGACGATTACTCTGCCGGCACCTGCACGGCCGCCTGACTGGGCGTTGTTCCATGCCTTGTCGACGTCTTCCTGGCACTTGACAGTGCTCTGGCCATGGCCTGAAGAGCTCATGACGGGCTTTACCACGCATGGTATGCCTACTTCTTCGACAGCAGCCTTGAACTCTTCGTAGTTGTCGGCAAAGCGGTAGAATGAGGTGGGAAGGCCGAGTTCCTCGGCTGCAAGGCGGCGTATGCCCTCACGGTTCATGGTGAGGAATGCTGCCTTTGCGGTAGGAATGACGTTGTAGCCTTCCTTCTCGAGCTGCACAAGTACGGGTGTTGCGATGGCCTCGACCTCAGGGATGATGATGTCGGGCTTCTCAGTCTCGATGACCTCGCGGAGCTTCTCGCCGTCGAGCATTGAGAAAACGTGGCTGCGGTGAGCCACCTGCATGGCGGGAGCGTTGGCGTAGCGGTCGCATGCAACCACTTCCACACCGAAGCGCTGGAGTTCTATGGTAACCTCTTTTCCAAGTTCACCGGAACCAAGGAGGAGAGCCTTCTTTGCAACCGGGCTGAGGGGTGTTCCTATCTTTGTCATGTTCTGGATATTCTAATGTTTGAAGTGACGTACGCCTGTGAAGAGCATGGTGATGCCAAGATCGTTTGCCTTCTGGATGGATTCCTCGTCGCGGATGCTGCCGCCGGGCTGCACGATTGCTGTCACGCCATAGCGTGATGCGAGCTCAACGGTGTCGCCGAAAGGAAGGAAGCCGTCGGATGCGAGGACTATGCCTTCGGTGAATCCTGCTGCCTTTGCCTCTTCGAGAGCAATCTCGGCAGAGCCTACGCGGTTGGTCTGGCCTGCGCCCACACCGATGGTATGGCCGTCCTTTACAACTGCGATGGCATTGGACTTCACGTGCTTAACGATCTTCCAGCCGAAGTCGAGGTCGACCATCTGAGCCTCAGTGGGCTTGACCTCGGTGACGCACATTTCGGGAGTGATCTTCTCGATCTGGGTGTCGAGCTGCTGAGCGAGCATGCCACCGTTCACGCTGATGAACTGAGGAACGGGAGCTGCGCTGCGGGTCATGTCGACCTTCATCACGCGGAGATTCTTCTTTGCAGAGAGGATCTCGAGTGCCTCGGGAGTGTAGTCGGGAGCGATGACGATCTCAAGGAAGATGGGCTTCATTCCGAGAGCGACCTCCTTGGTGAGAGTGCGGTTCACTGCAACGATGCCGCCGTAGATGCTGACCTTGTCGGCCTCGTATGCAGCCTGCCAAGCCTCCTCGATTGTTGCTGCGACTGCAGCTCCGCAGGGATTCATGTGCTTGAGGGCGACGCAGAAGGGCTCCTCGAAGTCGCGTACCACGTTGAGAGCAGCGTTGGCATCCTGGATGTTATTGTAAGAGAGCTCCTTGCCCTGAATCTGCTCGGCGAATGCGAGAGAGAAGGATGCGGGCTCGAGGGCAGCGAAGAACTTGGCGCTCTGGTGAGGGTTCTCGCCATAGCGGAGGCCCTGCTTGAGGTCGTACTCGAGGAAGAGCTTCTCGTTAAGTCCTGCCTTGTCACGCATGTAGGTGGCGATCATCATGTCATACTCTGCGGTGTGGGTGTATGCCTTGGCGCTGAGCTTGAGACGGGTCTCATCGGAGGTGAAACCGTTTGCACGGATCTCGTCGAGGACTGTGCCATAGTCGTTGGGATCGCACACGATGGTGACATCCTTCCAGTTCTTGGCTGCACTGCGGACCATGCTGGGGCCACCTATGTCGATGTTCTCGATTGCATCTTCCATGGTCACATCGGGCTTCGCGATGGTCTGCTTGAAAGGATAGAGGTTCACGCAGACCAGTTCGATGGTCTGGATTCCGTTCTCCTTGAGGGTGGCCATGTGCTCAGGGATATCCCTGCGCGCAAGGATGCCGCCGTGCACCTTGGGGTGGAGGGTCTTGACGCGGCCGTCGCAGATCTCAGGGAATCCTGTGACCTCGCTGATGCCTATGGTCTTGACACCGCTCTGCTCGAGGAGCTTCTGGGTTCCTCCTGTTGCAATGATTTCCCAACCTTCACTCTGAAGGCCCTTGACAAAATCGACGAGTCCGGTCTTATCGCTTACACTTACTAACGCTCTTTTACTCATTTATAAGATTGTTTATGGTTTCTACGTATAACTTGTGCTCGATGACCTGCCCCAGGCGATGAACTTCCTCAGGGTCGTTGCCATCGTATTCGAATGCACGCTGCGCGATGATGCGGCCGCCGTCGAGGCTCTCGTCCACCCAGTGGATGGTGATGCCGTAAACCTTGACGCCATAGGCCACAGCCTGCTCGACTGCGTGCGCTCCCCTGAATGCAGGGAGGAGAGAAGGATGGATGTTTATTATCTTGCCGCTGTATGCCTTCAGGAGCACGTCGCCGATTATCCTCATATAGCCTGCAAGGCACACAAGGTCGATGCCCTTGCTGTCAAGCAGGGAGACTATCTCGGCTTCGTATTCAGCCTTTGAAGCATAGTTCTTCGGGCAGAATGTGAACACGGGTGTGCCGAACTTCGCGGCACGCTGGATTGCGTAGGCGTCGGTATGGTCACAGACCAGCACGGCCACCTCGGCGTCCAGCACGCCACCTGCACATGCAGCGGCTATCGCTTCGTAGTTGCTTCCGTTTCCGGATGCGAAGACAGCCAGCTTCTTCATCACAGGAGATGGATGTTTACGCCTTCCTTGTCGGTGACCTTGCCGATGACGGTAGCGGTCTCGCCGTGGCTGCGGAGGATCTCGATTGCCTTGTCGGCCTCTGACTCGTCAAGAACCACGACCATTCCTATGCCCATGTTGAAGATGTTGAACATCTCGCGGTGAGGCACGCCGCCCCACTTCTCGAGCATCTTGAATACGGGAAGGATCTCCCAGCTGCCCTCGAAGATCTCGAGGCCCTGGCCCTCGTGGAGGACGCGGGGAATGTTCTCGTCGAAGCCGCCTCCGGTGATGTGTGCCACGCCGTGGACGTCGCAGTTGCGGATCACGTCAAGCACCTGCTTCACATATATGCGTGTAGGAGTAAGGAGGACGTCGCCGAGACGACGGCCGCCGAACTCGGGAATCTCGTCGGTGAACTCGAGGCCTGCATCGGCAACGATCTTGCGCACGAGGCTGAATCCGTTGGAGTGCACGCCGGTGGATGCGATACCTACCAGCACGTCGCCTGCCTTCACCTTGCTGCCATCGATGAGCTTGGACTTCTCGACGACGCCTGTAGTGTAGCCTGCGATGTCGTACTCGCCGTCCTGATACATGCCGGGCATCTCGGCGGTCTCACCGCCCACAAGAGCACAGCCTGCCTGGCGGCAGCCTTCAGCAACACCTGCAACTATGGCCTCGACCTGTGCGGGAATGTTGTGTCCCACTGCAACGTAGTCGAGGAAGATGAGGGGCTCGGCACCCTGTGCGAGCACGTCGTTGACGCACATTGCGACTGCGTCGATACCCACGGTGTCGTGCTTGTCCATTGCAAAGGCGATCTTGAGCTTTGTGCCCACACCGTCAGTGCCGCTGACCAGAACCGGCTCGCGGATGCCGAGTGAAGAGAGATCGAACATTCCTCCGAATGAACCGATTCCGCCCATTGAACCGGGGCGTACAGTCGAAGCTACGTGCTTCTTGATGCGGCTTACTACCTCGTAGCCGGCTTCCAGGTTTACACCTGCATTTTCGTAAGTCTTGGCCATATTATTCTTCTGAGTCTTTTCCGTGTTGATAAAGTGATGTGGGATATTCGCCGTTGAAGCAGGCGAGGCAAAGCTCCGAGCAGCCCTTTGCAGCCTCGACGGACGCCTTGCATGATACATATCCAAGTGAGTCAGCCTCAATCATTTTACAAGCCTCTTCCAGACTTCTGCTTGAGCACAGAAGTTCTTCTGAAGTAGAAGTGTCCACACCATAGTAGCAGGGATATTTCATCATGGGGCTGCCGATGCGCACGTGCACTTCCTTGGCACCGGCGGCACGCAGGAGCTTCACGATCTTGAGGCATGTCGTACCGCGGACGATTGAGTCGTCGACCAGCACAAGGCGCTTGCCTGCAACTATGCTGCGTACGGCAGAGAGCTTCATCTGCACTCCCCTCTCACGCATCTCCTGGCTGGGCTGTATGAAGGTACGGGCGATGTATCTGTTCTTGATGAGACCTATCTCGTAAGGGATTCCGCTGCGCTCGGCGTATCCGATGGCGGCGCTGAGGCCTGAGTCAGGAACACCCACAACTATGTCGGCATCGCATGGGCACTCCTCTGCCAGCTTGCGGCCCACCTCCTTGCGGAAGGCATGCACGTTGCGGCCGTCGATGTCGGAGTCGGGACGCGCGATGTAGAAGTACTCCATCGAGCAGACCTTGTGCTTCTGGAACTGTGAATATCTGTTGGAGCGCAGGCCGTGATGATCGACGGTGACCACCTCACCGGGCTCGATGTCGCGTATGTACTGTGCACCCACGAGGTCGAAGGCGCAGGTCTCGCTGCTTATCACCCAGCCGTCGCCGAGCTTCGCGATTGCAAGCGGCTTGATGCCGTACTTGTCTCGCATGGCGTACAGGCGGTTCTTGGTCATGATGGCGAATGCGAAACCGCCCTCCATCATGTTCAGGCAGTCGATTATACGGGTGATACGGTCCTCGCTGTTGTCCTTCTTTATGAGGTTCGCGAGAATCTCGGCGTCGGTTGCAGTATGGAAGATGCAGCCGCGGTCCTCAAGATAGCTGGCAATACGCTCGGCGTTGATGAGGTTGCCCTCGCCCGCTATCACGAAGTCGCCTGACTTGTGATGGAAGAACAGGGGCTGGACGTTGTCGAGACCGCCCTTGGCCTTGTTTGCATACTGGGTGCTGCCGAGGCCGAGAAGAGCGTCATCGTGCTTTGACAGGGTGTCGGTATCGAAGATCTCCGATGCCAGGCCGAGCCCACGGTGATGAGTGCAGCGGCCTTCTTTGTCGAAAGTTGCTATTCCGGCACCTTCCTGTCCTCTGTGCTGGAGGGCATGGAGGCCGAGATATATCATCTGTGCGGCGTTATGCACGCCATAAACTCCGAATATGCTCATAACTTGATGACTGCATTTAATCTCTCCTGTACTTCCCTGTAGTTGGCGGTCACGTCACTGAGGTCGTGACGGAAACGGTCCTTGTCGAGTACGGCTCCGGTCTTCTCGTCCCAGAGGCGGGCGTTGTCGGGGCTGATCTCGTCAGACACGATGATCTGACCGTCGCTGGTGCGACCGACCTCCATCTTGAAGTCGATCAGTTCGATGCCTGCCTTGTGGAAGAGTTCGATGAGCGCGGCGTTCGCCTTGCGGGCGAGGCCGAGCACGTAGTCTATCTCCTCGTAGGTCAGAAGGCCGAGTGCGACTGCATGGTGCTCGTTGATCATGGGATCGGAAAGCGCGTCGCAGTTGTAGCGCAGCTCGTAGACCGTGTTGGGAATCCTCGTGCCGTTGGCAAGGCCGAGAAGCCTTGCGGTGGTGCCGGCAAGACGGTTACGGACAATCACCTGCAGAGGGATTATCTCGATCTTGCGGCAGAGCATGTCGCGGTCGTTGACTTTCCTGATGAAGTGGTTGGGGACGCCTGCATCGTGCAGGGCCTGGAAAGTGACTGCACTTATGTTGTTGTTGCACACGCCCTTGCCCTTGATCACGGCCCTCTTGATACCGCCGAAGGCAGTTACAAGGTCGTTGTAGTGGATAAGCACTACATCAGGATCTTCGGTGGAATAGACTTTCTTTTCCTTTCCGTCGTAAATAAGTTCACCTGCTGCCATGCCTATTTCTGTGTAAAGTATTTGACTGCATTGTCGAACAGGGGCTGGTACATCTCTTCAGGGATGTTCTTGAAGTTGCCCTGCTCGTAGCGCTCGGTATGTCCCATCTTGCCGAGGATGTGTCCGTCGGGGCTGATGATTCCTTCGATTGCGTAGTATGAGCCGTTGGGGTTGTAGGGTGATTCCATGGTGGGCTCCTCGCTCACGGGATCCACATACTGGAACGCTACCTGTCCGTTGGCAAAGAGTTCCTTTGCGAGCTCTTCGTTGACCACGAACTTGCCTTCGCCGTGGCTGACTGCAATGGTGTGCAGGTCGCCTTCGCTCATGCCGGCGAGCCAGGGTGACTTGGTGGTTGCCACACGGGTGGTGACCATCTGGGAGATGTGGCGGTTGATGTCGTTGCGGAAGAGTGTGGGTGAATCCTTGGTCACGCAGCCGAGCCTTCCGTAAGGCAGGAGGCCGCTCTTCACGAGTGCCTGGAAGCCGTTGCAGATTCCGAGTATGAGGCCGCCGCGATCGAGAAGCTTGTGTATCTCGTCGGCTATTTCCTTGTTGTTCAGCACGTTGGCAATGAACTTGCCGCTGCCGTCGGGCTCGTCGCCTGATGAGAAGCCGCCTGAGAGCATGAGTATCTGGCACTCGGAGATGTCTTTGCGCATGCGGGCGATGGAGTCGAGAACGTCCTGGGCGGTGAGGTTGCAGAAGACGCCGAAGCGGACGTCTGCGCCGGCCTTGCGGAATGCCTTCGCAGTGTCGTAGTCGCAGTTCGTTCCAGGGAATACCGGGAGATAAGCAAGCGGTTTGCTTTGGCCAGCAGGGAGCAACCCGCTGGGGACGTCGGCTGTCGCCGACCCCACCATTCCGCTTCGCTGCATGGTCCCCCCTCTTATGGCGCCGAGGGTGGCACATTCCCCAGCAGGTTCTCCCTGCTGGCAGCTACCGCTCGCTAGCAGTTCAGCAGCCGTATGGCTGCCGGGGGGCGTTACGGGGGTAGAACCCCCGTCAAAAGTTTTGCCAAACTCGGCTTCAGCCGAGGTTGGGTAAACTTTGCTATAGCGCTTCGTCCATGCTTCCTGAAGTTTGGTAAGGGAAATGCGCGAACCGTTGATGCGGAGCTTGTCATCTTCGCCGTCGGTGACTTCGCCGAGGTAGATGGCGTTCTCGTAATCGAGCTCGGTCTCGGACTCGACGAGGATAGAGCCGTATGAGAGGCGGTAGAGTTCGTCTTCATCGACCTTGACGCGTGCGCCGAAGCCGTTGCCGAAGCACATCTTGGCGAGGCCTTCTGCAAGACCGCCGAAGCCGAGCGACCAGCCTGAGACTATGTTTCCGGCCTCGATCTGGCTGTGTACGAAATCCCAGTTGGCCTTGAGCTGCTCTGTGTCAGGCATGCGGTTGGCCAGAGGGGTATGCTTGATGAGGTAGAGCTTGTTGCCCTCCCACTTGAATTCGGTAGAAATGACCTTGGAGGCCTTCACAGGGGTGATTCCGAAGGCGATGAGGGTAGGAGGAACATTCTTGTCCTCGAATGTGCCGCTCATGGAATCCTTGCCTCCGATCGAAGGCAGGCCAAGGGCGATCTGCATCTTCAGGGCACCGAGAAGTGCGCTGAGAGGCTTGCCCCAGCTGTGAGGGTCGTGGGTCATGCGCTCGAAGTACTCCTGGTAAGAGAAGCGCATTCCTGACCACTCGCCGCCGGCTGCGACGACCTTCGTGCAGGCCTCGATAACTGAGTATGCGGCACCGTGGTAAGGGCTCCAGCTGCTGATCTCAGGGTTGTAGCCGAAAGCCATCATGCTGGCGGTGTCGGTATATCCGTCGGTCGGGAGCTTCTGCACTGAAACCTGGGTCTCGGTGCTCTGCATGGTGCCGCCGAAAGGCATCAGCACGGTAGAGCGGCCGATCGTGGAGTCGAACATCTCGATGAGGCCCTTCTGCGATGCCACGTTCTCTGATGAGAGCACGCTGCAGAGCTTGTCGGAGACGGTCTCGCCTGCAGGTTCGCGCCTGAATGGATCGATGTCCTCGACTGCCTGGATGCAGGCTTTGCTGTAGTGCTTGGCACCTGCGCTGTCGATGAATGCGCGGGTGAGGTCGCAGACCTTCACCTCTCCATTGTACATGCGCATGCGCGCTGTATCTGTGACGTCGGCCACGTATGTGACCTCGACGTTCTCGCTGTTGCAGAACGACTCGAATGCCTCGCGGTCCTCGGCTTCCACAACCACAGCCATACGCTCCTGAGACTCGCTGATTGCAAGTTCGGTGGAGTTCAGTCCGCTGTACTTGGTGGGAACGCGGTCGAGGTATATGTCAAGACCGTCGGCAAGTTCGCCGATTGCGACGCTCACGCCGCCGGCACCGAAGTCGTTGGATTTCTTGATGAGCTTGGTCACCTCAGGGCGGCGGAAGAGCCTCTGGAGCTTGCGCTCCTCGGGTGCGTTACCCTTCTGGACCTCGCTTCCGCAGGTCTCAAGCGATGCTTCAGTATGCTCCTTTGAAGAGCCTGTGGCTCCGCCGATTCCGTCGCGGCCGGTACGGCCTCCGAGCAGGAGGATCACGTCGCCGGGAGCGGGGCTCTCGCGGCGTACGTTCTCAGCCTTCACGGCACCTACGACGGCACCTACTTCAAGGCGCTTGGCAACGTATCCCGGATGGTAGATCTCACGCACGTGAGTGGTTGCAAGGCCGATCTGGTTGCCGTAGCTTGAGTAGCCGGCGGCAGCCTTGCGGGTGATGACCTTCTGGGGCAGCTTGCCGGGGATGGTCTCGCTTACGGGCTTGCAGATGTCGGCAGCGCCCGTCACGCGCATTGCCTGATAGATGTATGACCTGCCGGAAAGAGGGTCGCGGATTGCGCCGCCAAGACAGGTGGCTGCACCGCCGAAAGGCTCGATCTCGGTAGGATGGTTGTGCGTCTCGTTCTTGAACTGGAGGAGCCATTTCTCCTGCTGGCCGTCAACATCAACATCGATGAAGATGCTGCAGGCGTTGTTCTCCTCGCTGACTTCCATGTCGTCCAGCAGGCCGCGCTTGCGCAGGCACCTGGCACCGATGGTGGCCAGTTCCATGAGGCAGAGGCTCTTGCCCTCGCGGCCGAGCTCCTTGCGTATTGCGTGGAACTCGCCAAGCTCGGACTCGAGTTCCTCCTTCAGGAATGAGTCGTCTATCTTGATTTCAGTAAGTTCTGTGGTGAAGGTGGTGTGACGGCAGTGGTCGCTCCAGTAGGTGTCGAGGATGCGGAGCTCGGTCTCGGTAGGATCGCGGTGCTCGGCCTTGAAGTAGTTCACCACTTCGCGGAGGTCGTCGGTGTTCATGGCGAGGCCCCACTGCTTGCAGAATCCTGCGAACTCTTCCTCTGGCATGGCGGTGAAACCGCTAAGGTCGGCCAGAGGCTTCACGTCGGCCTTGTCAGAAAGGCTGAGCTTCGAGAGGTCCTTCTCGCGTGACTCTACCGCATTAATATAATAATGCCGGATGGCCGCGAGGGCATCATCCGACATTTCGTCGTCAAAGACAAGGAGCCTTGATGAGCGGATCTGGACGTCTGCGTTAGGGTCTATGAGGTGCACGCAGTCTACCGCTGAAGAAGCGCGCTGGTCGAACTGGCCGGGGATGTATTCCACCGCGAGGTATTTCTTCCCTTCGAGCGGGAATTCGTCGTAGACCGTATCGGTCACGGTTTCGCCGAAGACGGCGTACCTGCATTTCTCCAGCAGCTCGGCGCTGAATCCTGCAAGGTCATACACATTCAGGAGTCTTAGGGAGCGGATATTCAACGAGAGGTTCTCGGAAAGCTCGCTGCGCAAGCTTTCCGCCTCTACCCGGAATCCGCGATTTTTCTCAACAAAAATTCGGGTTGTATTGTTCATCACGATTAGATTTGCGTGTTTTCGATCTTCTGGGTCTGCTCTGCACGGAAGGCGGCGAGTTTCTGCTCCAGGTCCTTGTCGGTCACCGAGAGGATGGAGACGGCAAGCAGGGCTGCGTTCTTTGCACCGTTCACTGCGACTGTGGCCACGGGGATGCCGGAAGGCATCTGCACTGTGGCGAGGAGTGCGTCCATACCGCCGAAGGCCTTGCCGTTGATAGGCACACCGATAACGGGGATGGTGGTATATGCTGCAGTCACGCCTGCGAGGTGTGCGGCACCGCCTGCACCTGCGATGATGGCGGCCAGGCCGCGTTCGCGTGCAGTGGATGCGTACTCAGCAAGCAGATAGGGAGCGCGATGTGCGCTTATGACTTTCTTTTCGTATTCTACTCCGAAACTTTCAAGAACGCCGAAGGCTGCCGACATGACTTCCAAGTCACTTGTCGACCCCATTATGACACCAACTTTCATGACTTACTTCTGAGCAAAGAAAAGTTTTGAAAGAGTCATAGGATCGATGTACTCGCCGTCCTTGTAGACACGCATGTTGCCGGATGCGATCTCGTCGATGAGCATTACGTTGCCCTGAGGATCGTAACCGAACTCGAACTTGATGTCGTAGAGGACGAGGCCTTTCTCAGCGAGGTCGTCAGCAACGATCTTGGTGATCTGCTGGGTCTGGGCCTTGATTGCATCATACTGCTCGGCTGTCATGACGCCGAGGCATACGAGTGCGTCCTTTGTAACGAGAGGATCTCCTTTCTCGTCGTTCTTGAATGTGGTCTCTACATAAGAAGGAAGATCTGCTCCTGCCTCGATATACTCGCCGTAGCGACGGATGAAGCTGCCCACAGCCTTGTTGCGGCAGATGACCTCAAGGCCCTTGCCGAATACCTTGGCGGGGAGAACCTCCATTGTGGTGTTGGCGAGATCAGCGCTTACGAAGTGTGTTCTGATACCTGCAGCGTTGATTTTCTCAAAGAAGTAGATGGACATGCGGAGGTTGACGTCGCCGACGCCCTCGATTGTAAGTCCTACAGAATTCTCACCGGGATCGAAGACACCGTCCTTGCCGGTGCAGTCGTCCTTGAACTTAAGAAGATAGTTGCCGCTTTCAAGAGCGTACACGTTTTTGGTTTTGCCTGTGTAAAGGAGTTCCATATATAGGGTTTTAAAATTGCGACACAAATTTACGATTCTATTGGCAAATTTGAAAATTAAATGTTGCAGAAAAATCAAAATTGCTATATTTGCAGAAAATTGAATAAAACAAATGAAACAGCCGCGCAGAACATCCCACTTCTCACCTGAAGTTGACTTCCAGCCTACTGTTTCTATTTTTATTTGACAACTGTTGACGACTCCTAAGGGGCCGTCTTTTTTTTAATATTAAGGTACACTGAAATGAAGAAGATGAAGCTTGTCCTGGAAAGCGGTCAGGAATTCTGCGGACTCTGTCAGGGAGCGCAGGCACCGGCCGTCGGGGAAATAGTTTTCAATACCTCTATGGTGGGATATCAGGAGATTCTCTCTGACCCGGCATACGCAGGACAGATTGTGGTAATGACCTACCCTCTTATAGGCCAGTACGGAATCACGGCAGAGGATTTCGAGTCACGCGCTACAGGAATCGCAGGCCTTGTGGTCGGCGAATGCTGCGACACGCCCTCGAACTTCCGCTACACCAAGACCCTCTCAGAGGAGCTTGAGGAAAGGGGTGTCCCCTGCCTCAGCGGCCTCGACACCCGCATGATCACCAGGATCATACGCGGCAAGGGTGCAGTGCGCGCCGCCATCGTCGATGAGAGCATGCCTCTGGCCGACGCCCTGAAGCTCATCTCGCTCACTCCCGTAAGCACCAACGCCGTGCCTCAGGTAAGCTGCGCGAAGAGATGGTTCTCACGCACTCCTCACCACACCTACGACGTAGTCATAATCGACTGTGGAATGAAGCACAGCATCGTGTCTGCGCTCAACCGCAGAGGATGCAACGTGACCGTCGTCCCCTTCGACACCCCCGTGCAGGACATTCTCGCCTTCAACCCTGACGGCATACTCATATCTAACGGTCCCGGCGACCCTGAGCGCCTTCCCGGCATCATAGCCCTGGTGAACGAACTCCGCGGCAAGCTGCCCATCTACGGCATCTGCCTCGGCCAGCAGATCATCGCCCTTGCTTACGGAGCCAAGAGCTACAGGATGGCATCCGGCCACCACGGCGGGCACCCCGTACGCAACATGGAGACAGGCCGCATCATCACCACCGAGCACAACCACAACTTCGCGATCGACCCCATCTCGCTCGAAGGCACAGGCCTTACCGTGACCTATCGCGACGTTGCCGACGACTGCATCGAAGGCATCTGCTGCCCTGCCGACAAGGTGAACGCAGTGCAGTTCTATCCCGAGGGCTGCCCCGGCCCCGAGGACACTGATTTCTTTGACAAATTCATTAAAGATATGGAGGACTAAGCCATGCCCAGAAGAACTGACATAAAGAAAGTAATGGTTATAGGCTCCGGCCCCATCGTGATCGGCCAGGCCGCAGAATTCGACTACGCAGGTACACAGGCATGCCTTGCCCTCAAGGAGGAAGGATACGAAGTGGTGCTGGTCAATTCCAACCCCGCCACCATCATGACCGACACCCATATTGCCGACAAGGTATATATGGAACCCCTTGACCTTGAATACGTTGCAAAGATCATACGCTACGAGCGCCCCGACGCTATAGTTCCCGGCCTCGGCGGCCAGACCGGACTCAACCTGGCAGTGAAGCTCGCCCGCAAGGGTGTGCTCGACGAGTGCCACGTGGAGATTCTCGGAACCTCGTTCCACAGCATCGAGCAGGCTGAGGACCGCGAGCTCTTCAAGGAGCTGTGCATCAGCCTCGGCGAGCCCGTCATCCCCTCCGACATCTGCTACAGCGTGGAGGATGCAATGGCCACCGCGAACAAGATCGGCTACCCTGTAGTACTCAGGCCCGCCTTCACCCTCGGCGGAACAGGCGGCGGATTCGCCGATAACGAGGAGCAGCTCGTGGAGATGATGCGCAACGCGCTTGCCCTCTCCCCCGTGCACCAGGTGCTCATCGAGAAGAGCGTGAAGGGCTACAAGGAGATAGAGTTCGAGGTCATGCGAGACAAGAACGACACCGCCATCACCATCTGCTCGATGGAGAACGTTGACCCTGTGGGCATCCACACCGGCGACTCGATCGTGGTTGCTCCCGCCCAGACCCTTGCCGACAAGGAGTACGAGATCCTGCGCGAGAGCGCCCTCAAGCTCATCCGCGCCCTCAAGATAGAAGGTGGCTGCAACGTGCAGTTCGCCCTTGACCCGCTGTCGTTCAACTACTACATAATCGAGGTCAATCCCCGCGTGTCAAGGTCTTCGGCACTGGCATCGAAGGCCAGCGGCTTCCCTATCGCACGCGTGACAGCCAAGATAGCAGTGGGCCTCACACTCGACGAGATTACAGTGGCCAACGCACCCGCATGCTGCGAGCCCTCCATCGACTACATAGTCACCAAGGTTCCCCGCTTCCCCTTCGACAAGTTCAGCGAGGCCAGCAACGAGCTCGGCACCCAGATGAAGGCGACCGGCGAGGTGATGAGCATAGGCCGCAACTTCGAGGAGAGCTTCCTCAAGGCCATACGCTCGCTTGAGATAGGCTGCAGCCACGTCTGGAAGAAGAAGTTCGAGCTCATGACTGACGAGGAGATCTTCAACTACATCGTGAAGTTCCCCGACGACCATATCCTCGGAATCGCACAGCTCATACGCAACGGCGTTGACGTGCGCCTGATCTACGACTGCACCAAGATCGACATGCTCTTCCTCGAGAAGCTCGCCAACATCGTGAAGATGGAAAACGCCCTCAAGGAGAACAAGTTCGACGTCGAGCTTCTCAGGCAGGCCAAGTTCTACGGCTTCAGCGACAAGTTCATAGGCCAGCTGTGGGGACGCAGCGAGAAAGAGATGATAGAGTTCCGCTGGCAGAATGGCATACGCCCCGTATATAAGTTCATCGACAGCTGCGCTGCCGAGCATGACGCCGACGTGCCATACTTCTACTCTACCTACGGCCAGGAGAACGAGTCTATCGTATCTGACCGCAAGAAGATACTCGTGCTGGGCGCAGGCCCGATCAGAATCGGCCAGGGCGTGGAGTTCGACTACTCTACCGTACACGCGATCTGGGCCATCAGGGAGGCCGGCTACGAAGCCATCATCATCAACAACAACCCCGAGACCGTATCGACCGACTATACCATTTCCGACAAGCTCTACTTCGAGCCCCTCACCGTCGAGGACGTGATGAACGTGATCGAGTTGGAGAAGCCCGAAGGCGTGATAGTCACTCTCGGAGGCCAGACCGCCATCAACCTGGCAGGCCCCGTGGCTGAGTTCGGCGTGCCCATCATCGGCACCCAGATCGAGGCCATCGACAACGCCGAGGACCGCAAGCTCTTCGAGGCCATCATGCGCAAGACTGGAATCCCCCAGCCCAAGGCTAAGGCAGTGACTGACGTCGAGGAAGGCGTCAAGGCCGCCGAGGAGATCGGCTACCCCGTGCTCGTGCGTCCGTCATTCGTGCTCGGAGGCCGCGCCATGATGATAGTCGGCAACGAGGAAGCACTCCGCCACTACCTGCATAACGCAGTGGAAATCAACGAGAAGTCCCCCGTGCTAGTGGACAAGTACATCATGGGTAAGGAGAGCGAGGTCGACGCCATCTGCGACGGCAAGAACGTATTCATCCCCGGCATCATGGAGCACGTGGAGCGCACCGGTATCCACTCAGGCGACTCCATCTCGGTATATCCTTCCTTCTCGCTCAGCCAGAAGGTCAAGGACCAGATAATCGACTACACCATGAAGCTCGGACTCGAGATAGGCATCGTGGGCCTCTTCAACATCCAGTACATCGTCGACAAGAACGAGGACGTATACGTCATCGAGGTCAACCCCCGCTCATCACGCACCGTGCCCTTCCTGTCGAAGTCGACGGGCATCCCCATGGCAAAGATCGCCACTCTCGTGATGCTCGGCAAGAGCCTTCCCGAGCTCGGAATCACCGAAACCTACTACCCTGAGCGCCACCGCCACTATGTGAAGACACCCGCCTTCTCGTTCGGCAAGCTCAAGGGCATCGACACATACCTCTCACCTGAAATGAAGTCGACCGGCGAGGCCATCGGATACGACGACTCGCTCAACCGCGCACTGTACAAGTCGCTGCAGGCATCAGGCGTGCACGTGGTCAACTACGGTACCGTATTCGCTACCATCGCCGACAAGGACAAGGACGAGGCACTCCCCCTGATCCGCCGCTTCTACAACCTCGGATTCAACATCGAGGCCACCAGCGGAACGGCAGCTTTCCTGAAGCAGAACGGCATACGCACCAGGACCCTTCACAAGATCAGCGAAGGTTCCGGCGACATCGTGAGCGCCCTGCGCCAGGGACACGTGAGCTACGTCATCAACACCATCGACATCAACCAGCACAGCACCCGCCTCGACGGCTACGGCATACGCCGCGCCGCTGTGGAGAACAACGTGACCATCTTCACCTCCCTGGAGACCGTACGCGTACTGCTTGACGTCCTGGAGGAGATCACCCTCGGAATATCCACCATCGACGAAGAGTACAATCATTGATGAAACAGAGTCTTTATACTATCGGGAGCAACGTCTGCGTGGCCGACAAGACCTGGCGCATGCGCCTGCTTGGTGACACCACCGAGCTCTGCCGCGGCGGCCAGTTCGTCGACGTGGCAATTGCCGGCAGGTTCCTCCGCCGCCCCATCGCCGCCACCTGCTGGGACGAGAAAGGCTTCGACATGATCTACAAGGTCGTGGGCGCCGGCACCGACGAGATGAGCGCAATGCAGCCCGACACCGTGCTCGACGTTCTCACCGGACTCGGCAACGGCTTCGACTCTACCCTCACCCGCAAGGCAGCCCTCGTTGTCTGCGGCGGAGTAGGCGCAAGCCCCGCCTTCACACTCGTGAAGGACCTTCGCGCAGAAGGCAAGGAAGTCACCGTAGTGCTCGGATTCAACCGCGAATGCGAGGTAGTGCTCGAAAACGAGTACCGCGCACTCGGCGCCCAGGTGGTCATTGCCACCATGGACGGCAGCCGCGGAGTCAAAGGCCTCGTAACGGACGCTATTTCGGCCGTGAAGCCACAGTATGACCACTTCTATACCTGCGGCCCCAAAGTGATGATGAAGTCCGTCTGTGAGACCCTGGAGGGCCAGGGAGAGGCCAGTCTTGAAGAGAGGATGGGCTGCGGCTGCGGAATCTGCTACGGCTGCACCTGCCATACCACCAAAGGACCCAAGCGAATCTGCACCGACGGCCCCGTATTCAGCAAGGAGGACATAATATGGTAAACACTGAAGTGAATCTTTGCGGCGTAAGGCTCAAGAACCCCGTGGTGCCTGCAAGCGGCACCTTCGGATTCGGAGTCGAGATGGCCGGCTGCTACGACCTGAACGTCTTGGGCGGCATCTCGCTCAAGGGTACGACCAGAGACGCGCGCTTCGGCAACGAATGCCCCCGCATAGCTGAGACCCCCAGCGGAATGATCAACTCCGTGGGCCTGCAGAACCCCGGCATCCAGGCCTTCGTGGAGCAGAAGCTCCCCATGGCCCGCAAGTGCTTCAGCGGTGCGCTGATAGCCAACATCAGCGGCTTCTCGGTCGATGAATACGTAGAGTGCTGCGCCAAGGCTGACGCCGCTCCTGAGACCGACATCATAGAAGTGAACATCTCCTGCCCCAACGTGCACGGAGGCGGACTTGCATTCGGCACTTCCGCAAAGGCTGCCGCCGAAGTGACCGCAGCTGTTAAGGCTGTGTGCCGCAAGCCTGTGTTCATCAAGCTCAGCCCCAACGTCACCGACATAACCGAGATCGCGCGCGCCTGCCAGGATGCAGGAGCCGACGGCCTCACCCTCATAAACACCATCCTCGGAATGCGCATCGACATCAAGCGCCGCAAGCCCGTGCTGGCAAACAAGTACGGCGGGTTCAGCGGCCAGGCCGTGTTCCCCGTGGCGCTAAGGATGGTCAACCAGGTGGCCCACACCTGCAGCATTCCCATAATGGGCTGCGGCGGCGTTGCAAGCGCCGAGGACGTCATTGAGATGATGATGGCCGGAGCGACCGCCGTTCAGGTGGGAGCGGAGAACCTTCGCAACCCCTTCGTATGCAAGGAGATAACAGAAAAGCTCCCCACAGTAATGGAGAGCCTTGGAATTGAAAGTCTAACCGATATCATAGGCATAGTATGAGAGATGTAATCGTTGCCTGCGACTTCAGCAGCGCAGAGGAGGTCCTTGGCTTCCTCGACAAGTTCGCCGAGTGCGAGCGCAAGCCCTTCGTGAAGATTGGAATGGAGCTGTACTACGCAGCCGGCCCCGAGATCGTGCGCGAGATCAAGCGCCGCGGCCACAGGATCTTCCTCGACCTCAAGCTGCACGACATACCCAACACCGTGAAGAAGACCATGAGGGTGCTCAGCAACCTCGACGTCGACATGACCAACCTGCACGCTGCCGGCACCATCGACATGATGAAGGCAGCCCTCGAGGGACTCACCCGCCCCGACGGCACCAGGCCTATCCTCATCGCCGTGACCCAGCTCACCTCCACCAGCGAGGAGCGCATGCAGAAGGAACTGCTCATCAACGCGAGCATAGCCGACACCATCGCCCACTATGCAGCCAACGCCAAGGAGGCAGGGCTCGACGGTGTGGTCTGCTCCCCTCTCGAGGCATCCATCGTCAAGGAGAAGTGCGGCGCAGAGTTCATCGCCGTGACCCCCGGCATACGCTTCGCCGATGCTGCAAAGGACGACCAGGTGCGCATCACCACTCCCGCCCGCGCCAAGGAGATAGGCTCCGACTTCATAGTTGTAGGCCGCCCCATCACCGCCGCCGAGGACCCCGTTGCAGCCTACAACCGCTGCGTTGAAGAATTCGTATACTAGTTCGATATGGAAAAGGAAATAGCAAAGCAGCTGCTGAATATCAAGGCAGTCTTCCTCCGCCCGGAGGAGCCGTTCACCTGGGCAAGCGGCATCAAGAGCCCTATCTACTGCGATAACCGCCTCATCCTCACCGCGCCCGAGGCACGCGTGATCGTGGAGCAGACAATCGCCGACACCGTAAAGGCCAAGTTCCCTGAGGCTGAGGTACTTATGGGCACCAGCACCGCAGGCATCGCCCACGCTGCAATCGCAGCCAGCATACTTGGCATGCCCATGGGATACGTCCGTGGCGAGGCAAAGAGCCACGGCCGCAACAACCGCATCGAGGGCCGTCTGGAACCCGGTGCAAAGGTTGTCGTGATCGAGGACCTCATCTCTACCGGTAGCAGCGCCATCGACGTTGTGGAAGCTCTTCGCGAGGCCGGCGCCGAGGTGCTCGGAATCGTCAGCATCTTCACCTACGGCATGCAGAAGGGCCTTGACCGTCTGGCAGCCGCAAATGTGGTGAACTACTCGCTCTCGAACCTCGACGCACTCGTTGAAGTTGCCGAGGAGATGGGCTACATCGCCGCAGGCTGGAAGGAGCGCATCCTCCAGTTCCGCAGCAATCCTTCAGACGAAAGCTGGATAAAATAACACGACTATGAAGCATCTCATCGACCCTACCGACCTCACCAAGCAGGAGACCGACCAGATCATCGCTCTGGGAGAGGACATCATCGCCAACCGCGAGAAGTACCGCGACAGCCTGCGCTATCACAAGTTGGCAACTCTTTTCTACGAGCCTAGCACCCGTACGCGCCTGAGCTTCACCTCCGCAATGATGGAACTCGGTGGCAACGTGCTGGGATTCTCTGACGCCAAGAACACCTCGGTAAGCAAGGGCGAGACCGTGGAGGACACCGTGCGCGTAGTCGGCAATTTCGTGGACGTGATAGCAATGCGTCACCCGCTCGAGGGCGCACCGTACATCGCTTCCACCGTGTCAAAGGTGCCTATCATCAACGCCGGAGACGGTTCGCACGCACATCCCACCCAGACCCTGACCGACCTTCTGACCATCAAGCGCGAGCTGGGTCACATCGACGGCATCACCATCGGTTTCTGCGGCGACCTCAAGTTCGGCCGCACCGTGCATTCGCTCATCAAGGCGCTGTCGCGCTACAACGGCGTGAAGGTAATTCTCATTGCGCCGGACGAGCTCAGGCTCCCCGACTACATCAAGAGCGACGTGTGCGACAAGCAGGGCGTCGACTACCGCGAGGTGCACACCATCGAGGAGGTGATGGGCGAGCTTGACGTGCTCTACATGACCCGCGTGCAGCAGGAGCGATTCCTCGACCTCGAGGAGTTCGAGCGCGTAAAGGACAGCTTCGTGCTGGATTCTGAGAAGATGGCCCTGGCCAAGGAGAAGATGGCAGTGCTGCATCCCCTGCCCCGCGTGAACGAGATCAAGCCGGAGGTGGACGACGACCCTCGCGCCGCATACTTCAGGCAGGTTGAGAACGGCAAGTTCGTGCGCATGGCGCTGATGTACAGTCTGCTGAAGTGGAAGGACGATCCTTGCCACGTGATGCCCGAGCATCCGGAGTACTTCGAGGACGCCACCCTTGTGTGCCGCAACCCCAAGTGCATCTGCAACCATGAGAACATCAAGCATCTGTTCCATGAGACGGAGTCCGGTGTCCGGTGCGCCTACTGCGATTCGAAGGTGAAATAATTTATTCTGATATTCTGAAAAGCCCAGGTGATTGCCTGGGCTATTTTTTGTTTGCGGGCGCACTGCGGTCGCCCCCGTGCTCGGCTCAGAGCGGCGAGAGGCTGGCGGAGCCCTTCTCATCGCCTTTGCTGCGGAGCAAGCCTTGCCGCTATTCGCGTCTCGGCTCGACAGTCCTCGCAATCCGCTTCGCGAACCGGCGTCTCGTGGCGGTTTCCGCCCGGGCGCCTCTCTTGCATGTCGCCTCGCATCGGTGGCGTCGCAGTTTGCGCAGCCACAAAAGGCGCCAATCATCTACGCCCATAGTTCAGATGAACAAATTCGGGGATTATGTTCATCGCGTAGCCAAATAATCAGTCCAAATGAACAAATATGGCGAATTTGTTCATCCAAGGCCGAAAAGCATCGTTGCAATGAACAATATTGAAGATTTTGTTCATCAGGAAATTTCAGAAATAAAAGAACCTCGGCCCGAAGGTGACATGAACCCCGAAAGTTAGACAAAAAACTTTCGGGGTTTTGTTATGT
>JAKSKK010000018.1 GCA_024401745.1 Bacteroidales bacterium | reverse complement strand
GACATATCGATAACGGGCAGCTTCAGCCGTGACGAGAGCGATACGCTGACCATCAGTGCGCATCCGCAGAAGTCGCACATAATAATTGACGACGGAGTTTGGGACATCGGCGAATCTGACGTCGTCATACGCGGCCAGGACATAACGATAGACAACTTCAGCATCAGGAACAGCGAGCAGGCCATCCTGGTGAACGGCGGTATATCAGGTTCCAGGGCTGACACCCTGAACCTCAGCATCAACAAGCTGGGACTGGCGCTGATAGACAGCTTCCTGCCCCAGAAGTTCGACTTCAAGGGAGAGGCCAACGGCAGTGCATACCTCATATCCCCTACACCGGAGAACCTTGGCATGATGCTCAGGATGGACGTAACCGACGTGTCGGTGGGCGGAACGGAAGCCGGAAACTTCACGCTTGCAGGAAGGTGGGATGAAGAGGAAGACCGCATCAAGGCCTACCTGAGCAACGAACTCGGAGAAAAGAAGGCAATGATGGCCGTTGCCGACTACGATCCCGAAAGGAAGAGAGTAGATACGAGCGTGAATCTTGACGGAATGAACCCCGCCATAGCCAGACCTTTCGTCGGCTCGATATTCAGCGACTTCGGTGGCAGCATCAGCGGCCATCTGAAGGCCAGCGGCCCTCTTGACACGCTTTCACTTGCCAGCCGTGACCTTAAGCTCGACAAGCTCATCATAAAGCCCGTGTTCACAGGCGTGACATACACTCTCGAAGGCCCCATAGAGATCAACGACAAGGCCATCACCATCCAGGGCATGAACGTGTCCGACAGCAAGACCGGCACGGGAAGCCTCAACGGAACCCTCAGCCATGACCACCTGAAGAACATGAGCCTTGACGCTTCATTGAGATTCAGGCAGCTTGAAGCCCTCAAGCTCAGGGAGGAGGACAAGATGGGCTTCTACGGCGACCTTCTGGCATCAGGAAACGCGACGATACGCGGCCCGTTCAACGACCTCAGGCTCGAGGCACAGGCAACCACCACCGGCGACGGAAACATCCACGTCCCCCTCAACTCCGCCCTTGTAGGAAGCACCAGCGACCTGCTGACATTCAAAGAGCCTGAAGTCATAGTAGACGACCCTTACGAGCTGATGATGAACAGCCTGCACAAGTCGAGGAAAAACAACGGCAGCCGCTTCTCGGCAAAGGCCAGAGCCACCGCCACTCCCGGAGTGACCGCGTTCATGGAGCTTGACAAGGACTCAGGAAACATACTCAGTGCATTCGGATCGGGCACGGTCGACCTTGAACTCGACCCGTCAAGAGACATATTCACATTGAACGGAGACTACAACATCTCAGGCGGAAAGTTCCACGTCAACCTTGCAAACCTGCTCGACAGGGAGCTCACCATCAAGAGCGGCGGTTCGATCAAGTTCAACGGAGCGATTCCCGACAGCGAGCTTGACGTTACCGCGATATACAACCTGAGGACTTCACTGGGCACCCTCGTGGCCGACACCAAGTCAGTCTCCACCAGACGAAACGTAGAGGCCAGCCTGAGGATTCACGACAAGCTCAACAGCCTCAGCACCGACTTCGCCATCAACATACCCGACCTCGATCCCGTCACGAAGGCCCAGGTCGAGAGCGCGCTGAACTCTGAAGACAAGGTACAGAAGCAGTTCGTTGCCCTGCTGATGCTCGGCTCGTTCATCCCGGGCGAAAGTTCCGGCGTATTCAACGGAAGCAACGCCATCTATTCGAACGTGAGCTCGATAGTGGTTGGTCAGCTGAATAACATCATGCAGAAGCTGGACATTCCTCTCGGCTTCGGCTTCGACTACCAGCAGAACAACTCCGGCAAGAGCATCTTCGATGTGGCCATAGGCACACAGCTCTTCAACAACAGGGTCGAAGTGAACGGCTCGCTTGGAAACAGGGAATACAGCACCTCTGGCGGCGGGCAGACGAGCATCGTGGGTGACTTCGATGCCAGCCTCAAGCTCGACAAGTCAGGAAAGTTCAGGCTCAACGCATTCTCGCATTCAGCCGACGAATACACGAGCTTCCTCGACTACTCGCAGCGAAACGGCGGCGGCCTCAGCTACCAGGTGGACTACAACAACTTCGCCGACCTGATAAAGTCAATATTCAAGAAGAAGTACTCCACCACAACGCCGCGCAACCGCAGCAGGAGCACCGTAACAATCACAATGGACGATGAGCACAAGCAGTAAGGCAAGGCTGACATTCCTCGGCACAGGAACTTCACAGGGCATTCCAATGATAGGCTGCGACTGCCACGTATGCACCTCCTCCGACCCGAGAGACAGAAGGCTCAGGGCCTCGGCTCTGGTGGAATACGGCGGGCTTACGATACTGGTGGATGCCGGTCCCGACTTCAGATACCAGATGCTCCGCGCCAACGTTCGCCACATCGACGCAATTCTCCTCACTCACAATCACAAGGACCATACTGGCGGCCTGGACGACGTGCGCTCGTTCAACCTCATAGAGCACCATCCAGTGAACATCTACTGCCAGGAGTACGTGAAGAACACCCTTAGGGGCGAAATTCCCTACGCATTCGCAGAAGTGCTCTACCCCGGCGCTCCTGAGATAAACGTGCACACCATCGACGGTTGCTCCCCCATCACCATCCATTCCAATTCAATAGAACCTTGGCTTGAATGGGAGACAGGCAAGGGCTATCAGCGCCTGCCGGCAAAGAACCCTCACGACACTACGGTCGATGTGATTCCCATACGAGGATGGCACCACAAGACAAAGAAGCTGCAGGTTCTGGGCTACCGTTTCGGGAACATTGCATACATGACCGACATAAGCATGCTGGAAGAAGGTGAGCTCGAGAAGCTCCAGGGACTGGACGCCGTGACGCTTGGATGCGTCAAGATTCAGGCTCACCACTCGCATCCCTCACTGCAGGAATGCCTTGACATGTTCGAAAAGATCGGGGCAAAGAAGTCCTACATCACCCACATGTCACACCTTCTGCCGCCTCATGCAAAGTTCGAGGCCATGCTTCCCAAAGGCGTTTATGCAGCCTACGACGGGCTCGTCATAGAATAACGTCAACCAGAGTATTCACAAGAGCAGGATCATAAGGGCGTTCCACCCTTATGTAGTTGCCTGTGTAGCCCTCCATCTTTCCGCCACGCTTCGTAGACTCGAACAGGACCTTCTCGGCCACTCCCCTGTTCAGGCCATGGAATTCCGCGTGCAGACGCGCGCACAGGTCCTCAAGTACTGCAACGCGGCGGTGCTTCTCCTCCTCCGGTACCTCGCCCGGCATTTCGGCTGCCGGTGTACCCGGACGGCGGGAATAAGGGAATACGTGTATGAATGCGGGATGTATCTCCTCTATGAACGCACGCGTCTGCTCGAAGAGTTCCTCCGTCTCGCCGGGCAGGCCGACCATGACGTCGATGCCGAAGAAAACGCGTGGCTTGCCGGGGCCCTCCATGGCTGAGCGTATGTAGGCTATCTTCCTGCGGAAGAAATCGGTGTCGTAGTGGCGTCCCATACGTTCCAGCTGAATGTCGGAACCAGTCTGAAGAGGAATATGGAAGTGAGGCTGGAACTTGGTGCCGGAGGCTATCCAGTCTATTATCTCCTCCGAAAGCAGATTGGGCTCGATGCTGCTGATGCGGTAGCGTTCTATGCCTTCGACCTCGTCGAGAGCCTTGATCAGGTCGAGGAAAGATTCGCCTGTGGTGCGGCCAAAGTCGCCTGTGTTCACTCCCGTGAGCACTATCTCCTTGACGCCGGCGGCGGCAATTGCCTTGGCGTTCTCCACGCATACCGATATGGGCACGTTACGGCTCTCGCCACGTGCATACGGGACCGTGCAGTACTTGCAGTAGTTGTTGCAGCCGTCCTGGACCTTGAGGAAGGAACGGGTGCGCTCGCCCGTGCTGTATGCAGGGAAGACGCTCTGGAACTCCGTCTGCTCCATTGGACAGCCGGCCATGTGTGCGATGGTCCAGGGAACAAGTTCCGACTTCTCGTTCGCGCCGAAGACTCTTGCTACCCCGGGTATGGGTTCTATGTCGCTGCGCCTCAGCTCAGCGCTGCAGCCGACCACAACGACGCATGCTGAAGGATTGACCCTCAGCACCTTGCGCACAAGGTTACGGGACTTCGCATCGGCCGTTGCGGTGACGGAGCAGGTGTTCACGACGTACACGTCGGCCTTCTCCTGCCAGGGCACGGCCTCATATCCAGCCTCGAGGAATCCACGCTCGTATGTAGAGGTCTCGGCATAGTTGAGCTTGCAGCCGAGGGTGAGGAACGCTATTCTTTTCATGACTCCACCGTGACCTTCGACCAGGCGGCAGGGCCGCTTACAGGAGGGTTCTTCTTGGCCACGCTGACGTTGAGCGAGAGCATCTGCGGGAAGTTCTTCCTGAGCTCTGCCGCTATGCGCGCGGCAACGTGCTCCAGCAGATTGGAGGGCACGGCCATCTGGGCTGCGACTAAGTCATAGACGGCCGCATAGTTGACGGCATCAGCAAGGTCGTCGGACGCGGCGGCCGCTGTAACGTCGTACCTGAACCTGACGTCGACGACAAAGGTGTTACCATCGCGGCGCTCGAACTCGAGGCAGCCGTGATATGCATGGAATTCCATTCCGCAAAGTTCGACCGTAGCTATCATCATGCTAGTATTATGAAGACACAAGGGCGTTTGCCAATGGTCAGAGACTGCTTCTTCCAGGAAGCCGCGCTTGCCGTGCGGATATACTGCGTCGGCAGGGTTATGTCGGCCGCCACACATATCTTCGTGGCGGGCTCGAGGTACTGCAGCATGTCGGCAAAGAGGGAGTCGTTCCTGTACGGGGTCTCTATGATTATCTGGCTCTGGTTCAACTGTTTGGAAAGGCGCTCGATATCTTTCAAGGCGGTGCGGCGCTCGTCTGTCTTGGCGGGGATGTAGCCTCTGAATGCGAAGGACTGTCCGTTCAGTCCCGAGCCCATCAGCGCGAGCATGAGCGATGACGGACCCACCAGGGGAACCACCTCTATGCCATGCCTGTGGCAGAGGGCCACGAGGGCTGCTCCAGGGTCAGCCACTGCAGGTAGCCCGGCCTCGGAAATAAGGCCGACGTCACCCTTGTCGAACAGGGACACGAGTGCCTCGACCTCAGCAGGAGTCGTATGCTCGTTCAGTTCATGGAATTCCAGCTCGTCGATGTGTCCGCGGAGGCCGGCCTTCGACAAGTAACGGCGCACGGTGCGAGTCTCCTCCACGACGAATGTCCTGAGACTGCACGCAATCTCAAGCACATGGGCCGGAAGTATCTCGGCCAGGTCGACTTCTCCTAATGGAGAAGGTATCAGATACAATTTGCCTTTCACGCTTGCAAAGGTAGGGAATAATTTGTTAAATTCGCAGAATATGCCGCAGGCAATAGAAATACTGAAGGAATACTGGGGATACGACTCGTTCCGCCCCATGCAGCAGGAGATCATAGACGAAGCGCTTGCAGGCCATGATGTCCTCGCCATCCTCCCCACAGGAGGAGGAAAGAGCGTCTGCTTCCAGGTGCCGGCGATGGCCCGCGAAGGCATTGCCATAGTCATCACGCCCCTGATAGCCCTGATGAAGGACCAGGTGCAGAACCTGGAGGCGCGCGGCATCAAGGCTCTTGCCGTCCATGCTGGAATGGGCAGGCGCGAAATCGACCTCGCCCTCAACAACGCGGCATACGGAGACTTCAAGTTCCTCTACGTCTCCCCCGAACGCATCGGCACCTCTCTCTTCAAGTCGTACCTCGATGTGATGAACGTCAGCTACATAGTTGTCGACGAAGCGCACTGCATCTCCCAATGGGGCTACGACTTCAGGCCGAACTACCTGAAGATAAACCAGATACGAAGCATTGTCAAGGCGCCGGTAATTGCCCTCACCGCCACTGCGACGCCTCGTGTGGCCGAGGATATCATCGACAAGCTTTCCGGTGGCAAGGGGGGCTTCACCGTACTGCGCAGCGGCTTCGAGAGGCCGAACCTCAGCTACATAGTCCGCGAGTGCGAGGACAAGTCAGGCCAGATACTCGACATCTGCCGGGGCGTTCCCGGCTCAGGAATAATCTACATGCGGCACCGCAGGAAGTGCGAGGAGGTCGCAGCCTTCCTGCAGGCAAACGGAATCAGCGCTTCGTTCTATCACGCG
Organism: Bacteroidales bacterium; assembly: GCA_024401745.1. GTDB lineage: Bacteria > Bacteroidota > Bacteroidia > Bacteroidales > UBA932 > Cryptobacteroides. The sequence continues at coordinate 35,699 of JAKSKK010000018.1, read as the reverse complement.
GGGCTGGGGCCCGAGACCAGGAACCAGCGCCAGGCAGACTGGAAGAGCGGAGCGATAAGAGTCATGGTCTGCACCAACGCCTTCGGCATGGGAATAGACAAGCCGGACGTACGCTTCGTGGCGCACATGAGCCTCCCGGACAGTCCTGAGGCCTATTTCCAGGAAGCGGGCCGCGCCGGCAGGGACGGCAGGCGCTCGTATGCCGTGCTGCTCTGGAACGAGGCGGACGTGCGCGGCATCAGGCAGGTGCTCGACTGCTCCTTCCCAAGCCTGGAATACATCGCCGACATCTACCAGAAGCTCCATATCTTCTACGGCATACAGTACGAGAGCGGCGAAGGTCGCACGCTGAAGTTCGACATCGACGAGTTCTGCGGGCACTACAGGCTGCAGAGGCCTTCGGTCCACTATGCGATAAAGTACCTGGAACGCTCCGAGCACCTCTCCTACACCGAGGACGCCGACATCTCGACGCAGGTCAAGATTGCCGTTTCGAGGGAAGCCCTGTACGACACGGAACTTCCTGACCCACAGATGGTCGAGCTGCTGGAGAAGCTGATGCGCACCCACGCAGGAATCTTCAGCTTCGCGGTTCCCATCAACGAAGAGCGCATAGCCTCTGAGATGGGCACGACCGTGCCTTGGCTCAGGCAACTGCTGTACAAGCTCTCGCTCGAGCACGTCATCCGCTACATACCGGCCGACCACAGCACGGTCATCTTCCTATACCACAACCGACTGGAGCCGGGCAACGTGAACCTGCAGCCCGACAAGTACAACTTCTTGAAGGAGACGGCAGAGCAGAGGGCCGACGCCATAGTCCGCTATGCCTCCGACTGCAGCACCTGCAGGGAAAGGGCACTGCTGGCCTACTTCGGCCAGGAGGAGAGCGACTACTGCGGGAACTGCGACGTATGCCGCAGCAACGGCAAGGCGGTGAAGGCCTCGGCCAGAAGGCAGATAAGGTCCTATCTGGAGGCCCATCCGGGCGCATCAGCGGCAGATGTGACGGCCTGGTGCCTCAATCCGGCGAACGGCCTGCCAAAGGACGCCGTGGCCATATACAGAAGCATGCTGGACGAGGGTGAAATATGACATATTGCTTTAGCAATACTTGGAAAAAAGAAGAAAAAAAGGTAAATTTGCGGCGCTTCAAAGCAAAATAAACGGTTATTAACAAATTTCTATAAACAATTATGGCAAATATCAATCTGAACAAGTACGGCATCAACGATGTTAAGGAGATTATCTACAACCCTACATACGAGGTGCTTTTCAACGAAGAAACCCGTCCTGAACTCGACGGTTACGAGAAGGCTCAGGAGACAGAGCTCGGCGCTCTCAACGTAATGACCGGTATCTACACCGGACGTTCTCCTAAGGACAAGTACATCGTAATGGACGAGAACTCAAAGGACACCGTATGGTGGAACACCCCTGAGTATCCCAACGACAACCACCCCATGTCAGAGGCTGTATGGGCAGAGGTCAAGAAGCTCGCAGTTGACGAGCTCTGCGGCAAGAAGCTCTATGTAGTCGACGGATTCTGCGGAACCAACGCTGACACCCGCATGAAGGTACGCTTCATCATGGAGGTTGCATGGCAGGCACACTTCGTTACCAACATGTTCATCCGCCCGAAGAACCAGGCAGAGTTCGACCAGGAGCCCGACTTCGTAGTTTACGCAGCATCAAAGGCTAAGGTCGAGAAGTTCGCAGAGCTTGGTCTCCGCAGCGACACCTGCGTTGCATTCAACGTAACAAGCAAGGAGCAGGTCATCCTCAACACATGGTACGGTGGTGAGATGAAGAAGGGTATGTTCTCAATGATGAACTACTTCCTTCCCCTCAAGGGCATCGCAGCTATGCACTGCTCAGCAAATACCGACATGAACGGTGAGAACACCGCCATCTTCTTCGGTCTCTCAGGAACCGGCAAGACCACCCTTTCAACCGATCCTAAGCGCAAGCTCATCGGTGACGACGAGCACGGCTGGGACGACCACGGAGTATTCAACTTCGAGGGCGGCTGCTACGCTAAGGTCATCAAGCTCGACAAGGAGTCTGAGCCCGACATCTACAACGCAATCCACCGCGACGCTCTCCTCGAGAACGTTACAGTAGACGAGAACGGTGTCATCGACTTCAACGACAAGAGCGTTACCGAGAACACCCGCGTATCTTATCCTATCTACCATATCAAGAACATCGTACGCCCTCTGAGCGCAGGTCCCGCTGCAAAGCAGGTCATCTTCCTCTCAGCTGACGCATTCGGCGTTCTTCCTCCCGTTTCAATCCTTACCCCCGAGCAGACAAAGTACTACTTCCTCAGCGGCTTCACCGCTAAGCTTGCAGGTACCGAGCGCGGCATCACCGAGCCTACTCCTACATTCTCAGCTTGCTTCGGCCAGGCATTCCTCGAGCTTCACCCTACAAAGTATGCTGAGGAGCTTGTAAAGAGAATGGAGCAGAGCGGTGCAAAGGCATACCTCGTCAACACAGGATGGAACGGAACAGGCAAGCGTATCTCTATCCGCGACACCCGCGGTATCATCGACGCTATCCTCGACGGTTCAATCGACAAGGCTCCTACCAAGAACATCCCTTACTTCAACTTCGAGGTTCCTACCGAGCTCAAGGGCGTTGACACCAACATCCTCGATCCTCGCGACACCTACGCTGAGGCTTCACAGTGGGAAGAGAAGGCAAAGGATCTTGCAGGCCGCTTCATCAAGAACTTCAAGAAGTACGAGAGCAACGAGGCTGGTAAGGCACTCGTAGCAGCTGGTCCTCAGCTTTAATCGTAAACCTTATACCTGAAAGGCCGCCTATCCGGGCGGTCTTTTTTTTGTTTGTAATTATACCTATATTTACAAATCAATCATTAATTGTAAGATCAAATGGTAGCTTTAATCATTATCGCCATTTTGGCGGTCATCGTACTTTGGGTAATCAAAGTTCAGCGCGAACTCGTCGGCAAGGATGAGAAATGTCAGAATGCAATGAGCCAGATCGGCGTTCAGCAGAACAGCCGCTGGGATGCTCTCACAGCCCTTGCTGAACTCGTGAAGTCATACAACGAGCACGAGTACAACACACTCAAGGACGTCATCGCATCACGCAAGCCTATCAACCAGAACAGCAGCGCCGCTGACGTGGAGGCTCAGGAAAAGGCAATGAACGAACTCGCCCGTCAGATCGACGTAGTAGTGGAGCGTTACCCCGAGCTCAAGGCAAACGAGAACTACAAGCAGGCAATGGAGTCAGTGAACATGTACGAGAACCAGGTACGTACCGCCCGTATGGTCTACAACGACACCGTCACCGCTTTCAACAAGATGGTACGCCAGTTCCCCGAGTCATTCGTGGCAAGCCTTCTCCACTTCGAGAAGAAAGATTACCTCAAGGAACCCGAAGGCAAGACAGAGATGCCTTCAATGAAGATCTAAATGAAGAGATTACTGTCTACAATTGCAGCATTGGCTTGCGCCTGTGCTGCTTTTGCCTATAGTCCCGAGATACGAGACATCGACGTGAACGTCTGCTTGTATCCCGATGGCAGCGCCGTCATACGCGAATGCTGGGACGTGACCGCCGCCGGCATCACCGAGTGGTATCTGGTCAAGGACAATCTCGGCGACATCGAGATATCCAACTTCACCGTCTTCGTGGACGGTCAGGAGCTCTACAACGAGGGTCGCTGGAACGTCGACCGCTCTCGCGAGCAGAAGGCCGGCAGATGCGGCATAGTCAAGAAGAACAACGGCGTGGAGCTCTGCTGGGGCTGTGGAGAATACGGTCCGCACAAGTACGAGGCCCGCTACACGATGAGCAACGTCGTGAAGTCCCTCGACGACTACGACTGCCTGCACATGCAGTTCATCTCCCCCGGCCTGAGCCAGAGCCCCGGACACGTGAAGGTCACGGTGGAGGCAAAGGGCACCCCCCTCTCGAGCGAAAACTCACGTATGTGGGGATTCGGCTATGCTGACTACAGAGGCCTGACCGGCTATCAGGACGGCAAGGCAGTGTTCGAGGCCAGCGAGGAGATCAGCTACTACAACTCCGTGATTTCGCTCATGCGCTTCGACAAGGGCATATTCACGCCCACAAGCGTACGCGGTGGAAGCTTCGATGACGTGCTGACCAACGCCCTTGAAGGAGCCGACTTCGGAGAAGAGGAAGGACAGGGCCCCTCGAAGTGGGAGTATTTCCTTGAGATACTCATCTCGTTCTTCTTCGTGATACTCATGCCCATGATACTCATCACACGCATGGCCAGTGCAGGCAACAGCAAGAAGATCAGCAAGTTGGAGAAGCGCCGCATCCTCGGCGTATGGCCAAAGGATGTGGACTGGAACAGGAACATCCCCTTCGACGGAGACCTCGACGCGTCATACTATACGCTCGAGAACCTGGGCGAAGTGCAGAAGGACAACTCGCTGGCCTCAGCCCTCATTCTCAGGATGATCTACAAAGGCTACCTCAACGTCAGCAAGGATGAGAAGGAGAACATAGAGATAAGCTTCAACGACAGCAAGGACCGCAGCGGCCTGAGCACCAGCGCTCAGCTCCTCTATGACATGATGAAGGAAGCATCAGGAGACGACAGGATACTCCAGCACAACGAATTCAAGAAATGGGCTAACGGTCACAAGAGCAGCATACGCATCTGGGCTAACGACAGCAAGACGAATGCCGTGCAGACCCTGCGCTCTAACAACTGGAAATCAGGTACCAGATGGACAGAAGCCGGCAAGGCCAAGGCCCGCGAGACATACGGATTCAAGAAGTTCCTGAGCGACTTCACCAACATGAAGGACAAGACCAGCATCGAGGTCAACATGTGGCAGGAGTACATGGTCTACGGTGCCCTCTTCGGCATAGCCGACAAGGTGGCCAAGGAGCTCAAGGAGATCAATCCTCAGGTATTCGACCATGTTCTCGTATATGACTATGGCACGATGCGCAATGTCATCAACATGACCGACATGCTCTCACGCTCGATAACCAATGCCAGGTACGTCAAGCCCACGTACAGCACCGGCCCGCATACCACGGGTGGCTGGGGCGGCTTCGGCGGTGGCTCGTCCATCGGCGGAGGAGGCGGCTTCAGCGGAGGTGGCTTCGGTGGCGGCGGAAGATGATACAGGCGATGAGCGAACTTCAGACCAGCGTACAGTTTCTTACAGGAGTGGGGCCCAAGAAGGCCTCACTCCTTAAGACTGAACTGGCAATAGAGACGCTCAGCGACCTCATACACCTCTACCCCTTCAGGTACATCGACCGCAGCAGCATAACCCCCATAGCGAACATCACACCGGAACTGGCCTACGTACAGGTACAGGCCAGAGTCGTCAACCGCAACCTCATCAGCATCAAGCACTTGAGCGTAATAGTCGAGGATGCGAGCGGCAGGATGGAGATGGTGTTCTTCAAAGGCACCAAATGGGTTTTCGACAAGCTTGAGCCCGGCCGTGTGTTCGTATTCTTCGGGAAGCCACAGCTTTTCAACGGCAAGCTGAACATGGTCCACCCGGAGATTGACGCGCCTCAGGAAGGATCGCTCACGCAGACCTCCCTCACCGGCGTATATCCCAGTACTGAAAAGCTCAGGAACAGCGGCATAACCGGCAAGTTCATGTGCAAGATACAGCAGGCCGCCCTCAGCCTCTGCCTTTCAGAAATCCAGGAAACCCTACCGGACTACATAATCAAGGACCTGGCCCTCTGCCCGCTGCAGTATGCAATAAAGAACATACACTTCCCTTCCGACAGCTATGCTCTGGAAAAGGCCACCAGACGTCTCAAGTTCGAGGAACTGTTCTACCTGCAGCTGAGCCTCCTCAAGCAGAAATACATACGCTCACGCAGCGAGCATGGAATACCCATGCCCAAGGTCGGCCCCGATTTCCATCTCTGCTACAACGCTCTTACGTACAGTCTTACAGGAGCACAGCAGAGGGTCATAAAGGAGATACGAGCCGACATCTCATCCGGCCGGCAGATGAACCGCCTGCTCCAGGGCGACGTTGGCTCCGGCAAGACCATGGTGGCGGTGCTGAGCTGCCTGATGGCAATAGGAAACGGCTATCAGTCATGCATCATGGCTCCCACCGAAGTGCTTGCTCAGCAGCACTATAACAACATCCAGAAGTATCTCTCGCCCACGGGAGTCAGATGTGCGCTCCTGACGGGTTCCACCGGCACGAAGGCACGCCGCGAGATACATCAAGGCCTGGAAGACGGCAGCATAGGCCTCATCGTAGGCACTCACGCCCTGCTCGAGGAACCCGTTCAGTTCAAGGCACTTGGACTGGCCGTGGTGGACGAGCAGCACCGCTTCGGCGTGGAGCAGAGGAGCCGCCTCTGGGCAAAAGGCCCCGGCTGCCCTCCGCACATACTGGTGATGACGGCCACGCCGATTCCCCGCACTCTCGCGATGACCCTGTACGGCGACCTCGACGTCTCCGTGCTGGACGAGATGCCTCCCGGACGCAAGCCGGTGCAGACCCTGCTGATAGGAGAAGGCAAGCGGGCGGCCATGTACAACTTCATGCGCAAGGAAATAGCCGCCGGCCGCCAGGTCTTCGTGGTCTATCCCATGATATTCGAGAGCGAGAAGACCGACATGCAGAACCTCGAGAAGGGCTACGAGGACATAATGCAGGCCTTCCCGATGCAGGAAGGCTACAAGGTTGCGATTGTCCACGGCCAGCAGGCCCCCGACGTCAAGGCGTTCAACATGGATGCATTCGCGGCAGGGCGCGCGCACATACTCGTGAGCACGACCGTGATCGAGGTGGGCGTGGACGTGCCCAATGCCTCTGTCATGGCCATCGAATCGGCGGAGCGCTTCGGGCTGAGCCAGCTTCACCAGCTGAGAGGACGCGTCGGCCGGGGTGCCGACAAGTCATACTGCATCCTGGTCAAGGGGCAGAAGGTCAGCAAGGAGGCTCTGCAGCGCCTGGAGCTCATGGTGCGCACGAGCAACGGATTCGAGATCGCCGACGAGGACATGCGCATGCGCGGCCCCGGCGACCTGGAAGGCACACAGCAGAGCGGCCTGCCCATATCGCTCAACATAGCGTCACTCGCAAAGGACGGCCGTATGCTCGAGGAAGCGAGAGGCTACGCAACAAGGGTGCTGGATGCCGACCCATCGCTGCAGAACCCAGCGAACGCGAAACTTGTCCAGGAACTGCGCAAGGACAAATATGCCGTAAAGGACTTCAGCCAGATCAGCTGAGATTTTTATCATTGTAACCTGTTTTTACGATATTGATACAATCCAATTATAGAATATTGGATTGCACACGCGTATTTTCTAACTTAATGCTGCAAAAACATAACAACTCATTTATCATTAAAATTGAACCGTATGAAACTATTGTCAAAATTCATTGGCCTGGTTTTGCTTCTTGCAATGCCAGTGTACGCTTCGGCGCAGAACAGCGTCAAGGGTACAGTAGTCGACAGTCAGGGTGAGACCATCATAGGTGCAACCGTGATTGTTGCTGGAACAAACACCGGTGCCGTCACCGACGCAGCCGGTAACTTCTCGATCAACGCAGCGAAAGATGCGAAGCTCACCGTATCCTGTATAGGCTACAAGACAAAGGAAGTAGCCGTTGCCGGACAGAGCCACCTCGACATCATTCTTGAGGAAGATTCGGAATTCCTCGAGGAGACAGTGGTCATCGGCTACGGTACGCAGAGGAAGAAACTCATCACAGGTTCTACCGTAAGCGTAAACTCTGAGGAAATCGGACGAATCAATGCAGTGGATGCTCTTGGTTCTCTCCAGAGCCAGGCAGCCGGCGTGAACATCGTTTCCAACTCAGGTCAGCCCGGCGAGAGTTACAAGGTCACCATCCGTGGTATGGGTACCATCGGCGACGCCGAGCCCCTCTATGTAGTCGACGGTGTTCCCGGAGCATCCATCCAGGCACTCTCCCCTAACGACATCGAGTCCATCGACGTCCTCAAGGATGCAGCATCAAGCGCCATCTACGGTGCCCGTGCATCCAACGGCGTCATCCTCGTGACCACCAAGCAGGGCAAGGAAGGCAAGGTACACGTTTCATACGACGGATACATCGGCTTCCAGAACCCCAACACCAACGGTGTCACCCCTCTGAACGCAGAGCAGTACATGGAGATCATCAACAAGGCATACGACATCCAGGGAACAACGGGATACGACTTCCCTTCTCTCATCCCCACCCAGTATGCACAGATCAAGGCCGGCACCTGGAACGGTACCAACTGGCTTGAGGAGATGACCAACCACAACGCTCCCATCAGCAACCAGTCACTCAACATCACCGGAGGCAGCGAAGTATCACGCTTCGCACTCGGTTTCACCTACTTCAAGCAGGAAGGTACAATCGGTTATCCCGCTAATCCCAGCTACGACCGCTACACCGTCCGCATGAACTCAGACTACAGCCTCCTCAAGAAGCACGGCAGAGACATCATCAAGTTAGGCGAGAACGTCACATTCTCAATCACCGACAAGGGCGGCATCAACATCGGCGGCATCTACGACAACCAGATCCGCAACCTCCTAACCGCCACTCCTCTGCTCCCCGCATACAACAGCGAAGGCGGCTTCTATGAGTATGCCGACATGCTTGCCGACAAGTGGGACTTCAACCAGGATTTCAGCAACCCTCTCGCAGAAGTTCAGTACAAGAGCGGCAACAAGAACACCAAGGGACATCGCATGCACGCCAACTTCTACCTTGAGATCAGCCCCATCCAGGGACTCAAGATCAAGTCAAGCGCAGGCTGGATGTACAACCACAGGGAGTACCGCAGCTACGTTCCCACATACGTTCTCAGCGGCAAGACCTCAAACCCTACCGACGACGTCAACCAGAACCAGAGCTACAGCTCAAGATGGAGCTGGGAAAACACCGTCAACTACGTAAAGAGCTGGGGCAACCACAACTTCGACTTCCTCGCAGGTCAGTCAATAGAGAAGTGGGGCTTCGGCAGCAGCGTTTCCGCAAAGAACTCCAACTCACTCTTCCCCGGATCATACGATCACGCATACATCGACAACACCCAGGGCCTCGACGTGGCCAACACCTCCATCGGTGGTTCACCTCAGAGCCAGGGCGCCCTTTCTTCATTCTTCGGCCGTGTAAACTACAACTACAACGAGACCTACATGTTCTCTGCAGTTCTGCGTGCTGATGGATCGTCCAACTTCGCAAGAGGTCACAGATGGGGTATCTTCCCTTCTGTATCTGCAGGTTGGGTAATCAGCAACGAGCCTTGGATGGACTTCAGCAAGGGCTGGCTGAGCTTCTTCAAACTCAGGGGAAGCTGGGGACAGAACGGTAACTGCAGCATCAGCAACTTCCAGTATCTTGCAACCGTTGCATTCAACGCTCCCTACTATTTCGACGACAAGGACACCCCTGTCACAGGTGCATATCCCGACATCCTTCCCAACGAGAACGTGAAGTGGGAGACTTCAGAGCAGCTTGACTTCGGTTTTGACGCACGCTTCTTCAAGAGCCGTCTCGGATTCACCTTCGACTGGTACAACAAGACCACCAAGGACTGGCTCGTAGTGGCACCTACCCTTCTCTCTTATGGTACAGGCGCTCCTTACGTAAACGGCGGTGACATCAAGAACACCGGTTACGAGATCCTCCTCAGCTGGAACGACTCTCCCAGCAAGGACTTCCGCTACGGCGCATCACTCACCCTTTCTCACAACCGCAACGAGGTTGTACGTCTTGCCAACTCAGAGGGCATCATCCACGGTCCCGAGAATGCAATCGCACAAAACACCAACGAGTGCTACCGCGTACAGGTCGGCTACCCTATCGGCTACTTCTGGGGCTATGCAATGGACGGCATCATGCAGAATGACGCAGACGTCAAGGCATACCTCGACAAGAACTGCGGCGGCGAGGCAGGCAACTCACTCCAGGGCTCAGCAATCCAGCCCGGCGACGTGAAGTTCGTCGATGTCAACGGCGACGGAAAGATCACCAAGGACGACAAGACCATGATCGGTGACCCCAACCCCGACTTCAACATGGGTCTTTCATTCAACATCGCATGGAAGGGATTCGACTTCTCAGTCAACGGATACGGCGCATTCGGCCAGCAGGTTGCAAAGTCATACCGTCAGTTCTCCGACCACCCCGACAACAACTACTGCACCGACGTCTACACCAAGTACTGGACTGGTGACGGTTCAACCAACCGCTATCCCCGCTTCACCGACGGCAAGAACGTCAATATGTCAGAAATCTCCAAGGTATGGATCGAGGACGCAGACTTCTTCAAGATCCAGAACATCACCCTCGGCTACGATTTCAACAAGCTCTTCAAGTGGAATGCAGTACGCAACATCCGCGGTTATGTTTCAGCACAGAACATGATCACCTTCACAAAGTACTCAGGCATGGATCCTGAGGTTGGTTTCAACAACGGCACAAGCTGGGCATCAGGCATCGATATCGGTTACTACCCCAGCTCACACGCCTGGATCTTCGGACTCAACATAAACTTCTAAAAAATGATGAGTATGAAAAAGATATTATACATTTCCGCAATAATACTGAGCGCTCTTTGCTTCGCAGCCTGTGACGATTTCCTTGACACACAGAGCCTCACCAAGAAGAATACCGGAAACTTCCCAATCAACGAGACTGATGCCAAGCAGATGATCGCAGGTATCTATGCCGTCATGAACGACAACCTTGCCGATCCTGAGTGCGACCCCTTCTATGTATTCGAAATGGCAGGTGACGACCGTCTCGGCGGCGGCAGCCAGAGCAACATCGGTGCACAGTCATGCGACCGTCTGATGAACGACATCATCGACAAGTTCAAACCCTTCTGGGAATCACGCTATGCAGGTATCTTCCGCGCCAACAACGCCATTGCCACCATGGACAACGTTCCCACATGGTCAAAGCCCGAAGTAAAGGCCCAGCTCCTCGGCGAAGCCTATTTCCTCAGGGCATTCTACTATTTCAACTTCGCACAGATCTTCGGACAGGTTCCCCTTGTGCTCACAACTGAGGCAATGAACCTTCCCAAGGCCAGCACCGAAGAAATCTATGCCCAGATAGCTTTCGACCTCAAGCAGGCCATCACCACCATGCCTTCAAGCCGTTATCCCGACTTCGGTGAGGGCCACGCTTCAAAGTGGGCAGCAGAGGCTCTCATGGCAAGGGTATGGCTGTTCTATACAGGCTTCTACAAGAAGACCGAACTTCCTCTCAAGGACGCCGATGGCAACATCACACTCAGCGTTTCAAAGCAGGAAGTTGTAGGCTGGCTCGAGGACTGTATCAACAATTCAGGCCACAAGCTCATCAGCGACCAGCGCAACCTCTGGCCCTACACCAACCCCTACACCGCAAAGGATTATCCTTACGCAAAGGAGAATGGCCTCAACTGGGTAACCGACGAGAACATCGAGAGCATGTTTGCCATCAAGATGTCAAACAAAGCCGGCTGGAACAAGCCTGACCTCCGCCACAACCGTATCGTAGAGTACTTCGGTGTCAGGAAGAGCAACGCTGGTGCATTCCCCTTCACTCCTCAGGGTTACTCCAACGGTCCCGTCTGCTGGACACTGTGGGAAGACTGGGGCAACGATCCCGCATACGCAGGCGACTATCGTCGTCTCGGCTCAATCTGCAAGCGCGCCGACGAGATTCCCGACTACGGTGGCGACACTGCAAAGGAAGTTGAGAACACCGACCTCCTCGCCAAGAAGTACCTCGGCTGCGGCGCCTATGGTGACGACGGCACTCTCTACCAGAGCTACGGCTACTTCTACGGTTCAGAGAACGACAAGCAGGTCGGTCTTACCCAGGCAATCATCTGGATCCGCTTCGCCGACGTCCTCCTCATGCACTCAGAACTTACTGACGGCAAGACCATCTACAACGGCAAGAGCGGAATGAACGCCGTTCGCCAGAGAGCAGGCCTCGACGACGTAGCTTACACACTCGACGCGCTCAAGAAGGAGCGTCGTTACGAGCTCTGCTTCGAGGCAGTGCGCTGGAACGACCTTCGCCGTTGGGGCGACGTAGAGGTAATCGTCAAGAACCAGGAAGGCAATCCCATCCTCAACCAGGGTGCCGAAGGTGTATACCAGTGGCAGGCAAACCACAAGTTCATGGATCGCTACAACGCTACCGGCGGCGGATTCTTCAAGATCCCCGAGAGCCAGGTAACGCTGTCTGAAGGCGTTCTGGAGCAGAATCCCGGCTGGGACAAGGATGCCGAGTTCGCAAAGGGTGACCTTCCTTATTACAAGAAGTAATCACCGACCCATATCGATCAGGAGGCTGCGGAATCCGCGGCCTCCTTTTTTATTTACCGGGAAAAGACTTAACTTTATCCGTTCAAACACAACGACAATGAAAAAACTTGGTTTTTACTCGATCTTTGTAGCTATCGGCCTGGCAGCAGGTCTGTTCCTGAGTATGAAGTACAATGCAAAACAGCAGTCCGGCTATATCGGAAAGGAGCCCGTGACTGTACAGGACGGAGTCCTCTCACCTGAGGTTCTCCTCAAGCTGGGCCGCCTCAGCGACCCTCAGCTCTCGCCCGACGGGAGCCGCATCCTCTATGGCGTAAGTTACACCGACATAGCTGAGAACCGCAGCTGCCGCAACCTGTTCGTCTGCAATGCCGACGGCAGCGAACCCAGGCAGCTCACCCGCTATGCGAAGAGCGTGAACGCAGCGAAATGGAGCAATGACGGCAAGTGGATATACTTCCTCCAGGACGGCCAGCTCTACAAGGCTGCAGTGAAGAAATCGAAGCTCGGCGGCAGGATCAAGCTCACCGACCTTCCCGCAGGCGTAAGCGACTACAAGCTCTCGCCCGACGAGGCACAGATCATAATCGTAAGCTCCACCAAGAATCCCAACGTGGACCAGCCCTCAGACATCGACACCACGCTCACGAAGGCTCAGGCATACGTCACCGAGAACCTGATGTACCGTCACTGGGACCACTGGGTAACCGAGACTCCCCGCAGCTACTACGCCAGCATGGGCAATGGTCTCATCACCCCCGACAAGTGCTTTGACATCCTTGCAGGCGAGGATCCCGGCATCGAGCTCCCGACCGAACCTTTCGGCGGTGCCGAGCAGCTCGCATGGGCTCCTGACGGACGCCACATCGCATACAGCTGCCGCAAGCTGACAGGAAAGCAGTATGCATTCTCCACAAACACAAGCATCTACGTATTCGACATCCTCACCGGAGCGACCATAGCTGTCACATCCGAGGGCGGATACGACACCGACCCCGCTTTCAGCCCCGACGGCACCAAACTCGCATGGATCAGCATGGAGCGCAACGGATATGAGGCTGACCGCCAGCGCCTCATGGTAGCCGACATCGACATGACGGACGCTGACCCCGACGGCCAGGGCATCGACTTCGCCGTGAAGGAGATCAGGGAGCTCACCACCGACTTCATCTACGATGTTCAGGGAATCTTCTGGACACCCGACAGCAAGGCAGTCTACTTCCCCACCACCATCAATGGCGTAGGCGCGCTCTGCAAGGCGACAATTGGAGCCGAGGGCATTGAGAGAGTGACACCCGAGGACTGGTGGTACGGTTTCGGAAACCCCTTCGCGTATACGGAAGAGAACGGTTCCCCCGTGCTCTACACCACCTATAACAGCATGGACTTCCCCACCGAGATAGTCAAGGTCGAGGCCGGCAAGTTCACCCAGATAAGTCACGAGAACGAAGACATTCTGTCGCAGCTCAGCGGAATATCCTGCGAGCAGATAACGATTCCCACTCCCGAAGGCGAGACCCTCTACAGCTGGGTTCTCTACCCTTCCGACTTCACTCCCGACGGCAAGTTCCCCGTAGTCGAAATGTTCAACGGCGGCCCCCAGACCTCGCTTGACCAGAGCTGGAGCTATCGCTGGAACTTCAGGATGATGTGCCAGCAGGGCTATGTTGTCGTACTCCCCGCCCGTCACGGCGACAGCGGCTTCGGCCAGCCCTGGAAGGAGCAGATCAGCGGCGACTACCAGGGTCTCAACATGCAGGACTACATGCTCGCCGCCCGCTGGGCAAAGGAGCAGCCCTGGTGCGGCAAGATAGCCGGCGTGGGCGCTTCATACGGCGGATTCTCAGTATACAACATGATGGGAATGCACGGCGACCTCTTCGACTGCTTCATCTCACACGCAGGCATCTTCGACGAGAAGATCATGTGGTACACCACCGAGGAGGCATGGTTCGGCAACTGGGACAACGGCGGTCTGATGGAGTACGCATATCAGGATGGTCAGGTAGGCCCTGCAGGCGACGGCATCACCTTCGGCGGTCTCCAGCAGGCCGGTGCTCCCTACGCAGACGTAGCAAAGTCTCAGCACCACTACGCAAATGACCCTGAAAGCAAGGTCACGAACTGGCATACGCCTCTGCTGTGCATGCATGGCATGATGGACTTCCGCATCCCCTACACTCAGGGCATGGCGGCATTCAATGCTGCGCAGATGATGGGTGTTCCCAGCAAGCTCGTGATCTTCCCGGAGGAGTGCCACTGGATTCTGCAGCCCCAGAACGCAATGCTCTGGCACAAGGAGTTCTTCGACTGGCTGGAAAAATGGATTAAAGAATAAACTGGCAGGAGGAGCAGTGCCACCCGCTACGGGATTCTGCGACGGACACAAATAAAAGCAGGCGTTTGCCTGCTTTTATTTTAGTGGCCGCATCTTTGCGAATTTCAGTAGGAGCAGCTTCTCGCCGTAATCGTCGAAGACCACGGTGGCCTTGAGCTCAGGGAAGACTCCGGTGATGGTCTTGATCGTACCGGCACCGAAGCGGTTGTGCTCGATGCGCTCGCCTTCGTAGAGTTCCTTCATGGGAACAGGAACGAAGTTGGGATCTATCTCGGCCGGCTTGGGTGTTGCCGCAGGCCTGCGTACTGGCGCTGCTTCGCGCTGAGGCAGAGAGGCCGGGCGGGTGGAGCCGCTGACGGGGCGCCTGCGCTCGAAGGTCACGCCTGAAGACCTGCCGTAGTTCTGGGGACTGTGCGAGGTGCTGTGCGCTCCCCTTCCAAAGCCACCCCATGACGATACGGGAGCATCTGCGTCATCGTCTTCAAGCGGATTGTCAATGTATTGAGAATCAATCTCATGGATGAAGCGCGAGGGTTGGTTACTCTCGTGCTTTCCGTTGCGCATCCTGGTCTCGGCAAACGACAGCCCAACTGCTCGCTTGGCCCTGGTGATGGCAACATAGAAGAGGCGTCTCTCCTCTTCTATCTCCTGCTTTGAACTGAGCAGGTTGAGGCTCGGGAAGAGGTTCTCCTCCATGCCGGCCACGTACACGTAAGGGAACTCGAGGCCCTTCGATGAGTGCACCGTCATCAGCGCGACCTTGTTGTTGCTGTCCTCGCCCTCCGACACATCCACGTTACTGAGAAGGCTGACGTTCTCAAGGAAGTCGCCAAGGCTCAGGATATCGGTCCTCTGGGTGTCTTCATCCTCGTACTCGCCGGTCTGTTCCTCCTCCCAGGAAGCTACGGAGTTGATGAGCTCGTCGACGTTCGCCATGCGGGCAAGGCCCTCGATGGAATTGTCGGACTTGTAGAAGGCGTAGAGGCCGGAGTCGTCGGCAATCCTGCGGGCAAGGTCGAAGGCATCGGTGTTGTGCACTGCCACGGCAAAACCGTTGATCATGTCGCAGAACGCGCGGATCTTCGCGGCGGCTGCAGGCTTCAGTCCAAACAGTTCATAATCGGGCATATACGCTGCCTTGAACAGCGAGCACCCGTGCGCCCTTGCACATTCGTTGAGCGCGCTTACCGAGGTATTGCCAATGCCTCGGGCAGGCTGGTTCACGACCCTCTTGAAGGACTCGTCGTCAGACACGTTCACGGCCAGCTTGAAGTAGGCCATCAGGTCCTTGACCTCGGCCCGCTCGAAGAAAGAATTGCCCGAATAGATCATATAAGGGATGTTCCTTCGGCGCAGTTGCTCCTCGAGCGCACGCGACTGGGAGTTGGTGCGGTACAGGATTGCAAAATCCTGATACCTGGCACTCTCTGCACGGATCTTCGCTATTATGTCAGAGACAAGAAGCATGGCTTCCTCCTGCTCGGTATAGGCCTTGAAGAGATGGATCAGGTCTCCGGAACCGCCAACGGCATAGCACTGCTTGGGGATGCGGCCGTCGTTGTGGGCTATGACCGAGTTCGCGGCGTCCACGATGGTGGAGGTGGAACGGTAGTTGCGTTCCAGACGGAATATCTTGCTTTCGGGGTAATCCTTCCTGAAGTTGAGGATGTTCTCGATCTTGGCTCCGCGGAAGGCGTAGATGGACTGAGAATCGTCTCCCACCACGCAGATGTTGCGGTGCCTTGCGGAAAGCCTCTTGAGTATGATGTACTGGGCGATGTTGGTGTCCTGATACTCGTCGACCATGATATGGGAGAATCTGCCTGAGATATTCTCGAGAGCCTCCCTGTTGTCTCTCAGCAACAGGTTCATGTTGAGGAGGATATCGTCGAAGTCCATCACAGAGGAAGCCTTGAGCTTCTTCTGATAAAGGTCATAGAGATCCACGAGCCGTGGCTTCTTCGCATGGAGGTCGGCCATCAGGACGTCCTGGTTGCTGCGATAGGCATCGACGGTCATCAGATTGTTCTTTGCAATGGAAATCCTTGAGAGGACGTCGCGGGGCTTGTATATCTTGTCGTCGAGGCCGAGTTCCTTTATGCAGACCTTTATTGCCGAAGTCGAATCTCCCTGGTCATATATGGTGAACTGGTCGTTGTATCCAAGGAACTGCGCGTATTCCCTGAGGAAGCGCACAAACACGGCATGGAAGGTTCCCATGACCACATGACGGGCGTTCCTCATGCCCACCATCATGGCTATGCGTTCCTTCATCTCGGAAGCCGCCTTCTTTGTAAATGTCAGCGCCAGAACACGTTCCGCCGGAACACCCTGGGCGAGGATGTTGGCAACGCGGCTCGTAAGCACTCTGGTCTTGCCCGATCCTGCTCCCGCCACAATAAGCACCGGCCCGTCCACACAAGCGACAGCCTTTTTCTGCTCGTCGTTCAATCCATCGAAGATGGCACTCACTTTATTCTCCATAACGGCGCGAAATTAGCAAAAAAATGACTATCTTCGCGTCGCATTTATAGAAATTACTATAACGTTATAAAAAATGTCCCAAACTATCGTTCTTAAAAAGGGCCTCGACATTCCCATCAAGGGAGTCGCAGCGCTCCGCATCTCCAAGACGGTATCTCCGGACGTCATAGCCATCAAACCTTCCGATTTCAAGGGTCTCTCACCGAGGCTCCTTGTGCGTGAGGGCGACCCTGTGATGTGCGGTTCTCCCGTCATGGCAGACAAGAATTTCACGGACATCCTCATCACCTCACCCGTCAGCGGAAAGGTGAAGGAGATCGTACGTGGAGACAAGCGCAAGCTTCTGGCTGTTCTCATCGAGAACGACCATGAGTTCACTCGAGTAGACTTCGGGTGCAAGAAAGTTCCTCAGGACGCCGCTCAGGTAAAGCAGCTTCTGCTTTCAAGCGGCATGTGGCCCTGGCTCATCCAGCGCCCCTACGGCATCCTCGCCAATCCTGTGATCTGCCCCAAGGCCATCTTCGTATCAGCATTCAACACCGCGCCCCTCGCAGCCGACGCAGAGTTCTGCCACGCCGACGAGTTCAACTTCATTCAGGCAGGTGTGAACGCACTCGCACAGATCAGCAAGGTGCACGTGTCTGTCGACTCAGAAGTCGCATCAGCATTCACAAGGCTCGAGAACTGCGAGATCCACTCCTTCAAGGGCAAGCACCCCGCAGGCAACGTAGGCGTACAGATCAGCCACATCGCTCCCATCTGCAAGGATGAGGCCGTTTGGACCATCAGCCTCGCCGGCCTCGCAGCTATCGGAAAGCTCATGCTCAAGGGAACTGCAGACTTCTCACGCAAGGTGGCTGTATGCGGCCCTATGGCAATCGAGGCTTCATACGTAAAAGCCCTCCCCGGCATTCCCATGAAGAACCTCGCCGGCTTCTACGGCGCCCTCGCAGACGAAATCCGCTTCATCAGCGGTGACGTCCTCTGTGGCGACAACATCGGCAAGGACGGATACCTCGGCTGGTACTCAGACCAGGTGACCCTCATCAAGGAAGGTACCGAGCGCGAGCTCTTCGGATGGATACGTCCCATCCGCTACAAGCAGTTCAGCTCAGACCACTGCTACTTCAGCTGGCTCATGCCCTGGCGCAAGTACGACATGGACACCAACCTGCACGGCGGTCCCCGCGCGTTCCTCATGAACGACGGCTACTATGCCAAGGTTCTCCCCATGGACATCTATCCTCTGTATCTCGCAAAGGCTTGCCTTGCAGGAGACATCGACAAGATGGAGAAGTTCGGCATCTATGAAGTCCTCCCCGAGGACCTCGCAGTCTGCGAGTTCGTGGATCCGAGCAAGAACAATATTCAGGAAATGATCGCAAAGGGTATTGACCTGATGCTTAAAGAAATGGCCTAAAGTATGAACAAGATTTTCGAAAAGGGAGGAAAGCTCTGGTGGCTGCACTCCACAGCTGATGCTTTCGACACATTTCTTGCAGTGCCCGGAACCGTTACAAAGAAGGGTTCCCACGTACGCGACGCAGTCGATCTGAAGCGCATCATCATCATCGCACTCATCGCCGTCATCCCCGCTGCCCTCTTCGGCATGTGGAACGTCGGCTATCAGCACGGCCTCGCCATCGGCGACGGCCGCATCAACATCCTCGGCAACTTCTGGTTCGGATTCCTCCGCGTCCTGCCTCTCTACATCGTATCTTACCTCGTAGGTCTGACAATCGAGTTCGGAACCGCCCAGATCCGTGGCGAAGAGGTGAACGAGGGCTTCCTCATGACAGGTTTCCTCATTCCTCTCATCGTTCCCGTAGACACTCCCCTCTGGATGCTCGCAATCGCAGTTGCATTCGCAACGATCTTCGGCAAGGAAGTGTTCGGAGGTACAGGTATGAACATCTTCAACCCTGCACTCCTCACACGTGCATTCCTGTTCTTCTCTTATCCTAACAGCATGTCCGGCTCAAGCACCTGGATCCACTTCAAGGCTGGCGAGCAGGCAATCGACGGATTCACCGGAGCAACTCCCCTCGCACTTGACGGTGCAGCTCAGTACAGCACCTCATTCTGGAGCGAGTTCCTCGGCACCATCCCCGGTTCTGTTGGTGAGACCTCTACCCTGTGCATCCTCCTCGGCGCAATCCTTCTTCTCTGGACAGGCGTTGCAAGCTGGAAGATCATGGCCGGTTCAGTCATCGGCGCCCTCGCAGTAGGATTCCTCGGTGACCTCGCAGGCGTAAGCGCAGTTCCCTGCTGGCAGCAGCTCGTCCTCGGCGGTTTCGCATTCGGTACCGTATTCATGGCAACCGACCCTGTGACATCAGCCCAGACCGAGTGCGGCAAGTGGATATACGGATTCCTGGTCGGCGCTCTCTGTATCACAGTCCGCCTCTTCAACCCTGGATACGCAGAAGGAATGATGCTCGCAATCCTGTTCGGCAACCTCGTTGCTCCGCTTATCGACCACTGTGTCACAAGCGCGCACATTTCACGTAAGGCAAAGAAAATCAAGGTCGCATAGCCATGAATACAAACAGTAACGTATATACAGTGATCTACACCACGATAGTGGTTGTACTGGTCGCAGCTATCCTGGCCTTCGTTTCACAGAAGCTCGGCCCCATGCAGGCCGCCAACCAGAAGGCAGAGACTATCAGCCAGATTCTGACTGCTGCACAGTTCGAGGACTTCGGCAACTCAAACGCTGAGAAGATCGAGTTCTACAAGAACAACATCAGCGAGGTCGTCCTCGTCAACACTGAAGGCCAGCAGGTTGGAAATCTCGACTGCGCAGACGCACAGATCTACTCTACATCTGAACTCAAGGCTCAGAACTACAACGTAAAGGACGAGTCAAAGGATTTCACGATCCCTATGTACAAGTTCAACAACGGTATCACAGTCGTCCCCATCTACGGCGCAGGCCTCTGGGGTCCCATCTGGGGATACATCGCTGTGGAGTCTGACCTCAGCACCGTTGCAGGTGCATACTTCGACCACGAGTCTGAGACTCCCGGTCTTGGTGGAAAGATCAAGGACGATCCTTCATTCCGCGCCCAGTTCGCTGGAAAGAAGATCGACTTCTCAGACGCCGCTCCCCTTTCAATCATAAAGGGTGGCGTTCCCGCCGGCAAGGAGAATGCAGTGGACGCCATCACAGGCGCAACAATGACAAGCAAGGGCCTCAGCGCAGCCATCGTATCATGGCTCAGCGCACTCAAGCCCGCATTTGAAGCAGCTGCTCCCGCTCCCGTAGAGGTAGCCGCATGCGAAGAAGAAGTTGAACTTAACGAAACGGAGGAATAAGCCATGGGTAAAATGAAAGAAACATTCCTCACTCCGTTGATGAAGGGCAATCCCATCACCGTCCTCATCCTCGGTATCTGCTCTTCACTCGCAGTAACAGTCGAGCTCAAGGGCGCTCTCGTAATGGCTCTCTCCGTGACCATAGTCACAGGTCTGTCAAGCCTTGTATGCTCTCTCATCAGAAACACCATCCCCAACCGTGTACGTATCATCATACAGCTGGTTGTCGTTTCCCTGATGGTTATCCTCGTTGACCAGTTCCTCAAGGCATTCGAGGCAACCTATCCCATCGACAAGGCCCTCTCTGTATACATTGGCCTTATCATCACCAACTGTATCGTCATGGGCCGCATCGAGGCATACGCTCTCGGCAACAAGCCTATTCCCTCACTCATCGACGGTCTCGCCAGCGGTATGGGATATGGCGCCATCCTCATCATCGTCGCATTCGTCCGTGAACTTCTCGGAAGCGGTACCCTCTTCGGCCTCCGCGTCATCCCTGAGGCATTCTACAACGCAGGTTATGTGAACAACGGTCTGGTCATCCTTCCTCCGTTCGCTCTCATCCTCCTCGGATGCATCATCTGGGTACACAGAAGCATAGACAAGGACCTCCAGGAAAAATAAACCGTAACACTTATCGATCATGGAATATTTAAGCTTATTCGTAAAGTCAATCTTCGTTGACAATATGATTTTTGCATACTTCCTCGGTATGTGTTCATACCTGGCAGTATCCAAGAATGTAAAGACCGCCAACGGACTCGGTATCGCAGTCATTGGCGTGCTCCTCATCACACTCCCTATCAACTATCTCCTCAACAAGTACGTCCTTGCACCCAATGCGCTCATCGAAGGCGTTGACCTCAGCTTCCTGAGCTTCATCATCTTCATTGCAGTCATTGCAGCCATCGTGCAGCTCGTCGAGATGATAGTGGAGAAGTTCCTCCCCTCTCTGTACAGCTCGCTCGGTATCTTCCTGCCGCTCATAGCCGTGAACTGCGCCATCCTCGGCGGTTCACTCTTCATGCAGCAGAAGGAATTCGCAAACGTCGGTGAATCAGCAGTATACGCTCTCGGTAGCGGTATCGGCTGGTACCTCGCCATCGTCTGCCTTGCAGCTATACGCGAGAAGCTCAGCTACAGCAATGTGCCCGCTCCCCTCAAGGGAATCGGCATCACCTTCATCACCGTAGGTCTCATGGGTATGGCATTCATGATCTTCATGGGTATTTCACTTTAACAGGAGGACTGCAATATGATTAAAACTATCTTAGCATCAGCAGCGATAATCGCCATCGTGACGCTTATCCTCGTGGCTCTTCTCCTCGTAGTGAAGGCATACATCACCCCTAAGGGAACTGTAAAGATCAGCATCAACGACGGCAAGAAGGAACTTGACGTGACTCCCGGCGGAAACCTCATGGTTACCCTCGCAGAGCAGAAGATTTTCCTCCCCTCAGCTTGTGGTGGAAAGGCTAACTGCGGTCAGTGCAAGGTCATCGTAGAGGAAGGCGGCGGTGAGATTCTTCCTACCGAGGTCGGCTTCTTCAACCGCAAGCAGATCAAGGAAGGCTGGCGCCTCGGCTGCCAGGTGAAGGTCAAGGACAACCTCAAGATCAAGGTTGCCGAGAGCGCTCTCAGCGTCAAGAAGCTCGAGTGCGAGGTGATCTCCAACAAGAACGTCGCAACATTCATCAAGGAATTCACCGTCAAGCTCCCTGAGGGCGAGAACCTCGAGTTCAAGAGCGGTGAATACATCCAGATCGACATCCCTAAGTACGAGCTTGATTTCAAGGACATCGAGGTCGAGCCCGAGTACCGTGCAGACTGGGAGAAATACGGTTTCTTCAATCTTCATTCTTCCAACCCCGAAGATACGATCCGTGCATACTCAATGGCCTCTTATCCTGGTGAGAAGGGCATCATCAAGCTCAATGTACGTATCGCCACTCCTCCCTTCGACCGCAGCGTTCCCCGCGAGCTTGGTCCCAAGCTTCTCCCTGTGAACCCCGGTATCGCATCATCTTACGTGTTCACACGCAAGCCCGGCGACAAGGTGATGATCAGCGGTCCTTTCGGCGAGTTCCTTCTCCCCAAGAACGATCCCGACGATCTGGAGTACATCTTCGTAGGTGGTGGTGCAGGTATGGCACCTCTCCGCAGCCACATCATGCAGCTCTTCAAGACTCTCAAGACCGGCCGCAAGGTTCACTTCTTCTATGGAGCACGTGCACTTGTGGAGGCATTCTATCTTGAGGACTTCGCAGAGATCGAGCGCGAGTTCCCTAACTTCAAGTTCCACCTGGCACTTGACCGTCCGGATCCCGCAGCTGATGCAGCAGGCGTTCCCTACACCGCAGGCTTCGTACACAACGTAATGTATGAGACCTACCTCAAGCAGCACGATGCACCCGAGGACATCAAGTACTTCATGTGCGGTCCTCCTATGATGACAAAGTGCGTATGCGACCTTCTCGACTCTCTTGGAGTTGCTCCTGAGAACATTCTCTTCGACAACTTCGGTGCATAGAGCACAGTCTGATATTTCACAAGATGCCGGCCTCATGGTCGGCATCTTCTGTTATAACAAGGCTGGAATCACGAATTAGTAATAAAACATGAAAACTTCGTTTATGTTTTTTTACTTTATTTGGTTTGGGAGTCAACTGACGTTAGCTTTGCCGGCACTATGTGGAAAGAGAGTCATAGGGGCCGGATAATATCTGAACTGCGACATTCGTCGTGGAGGGGTCTCCTCCAAACTATGTTACATGCCAAATATCGGTCATTCATAAATTTATGTGTTATAATTAGCTTGCTGCCGGCCCTTGTGGCTTCTCCCGGCTGCTCTCGAACTCCCATAAATGAAGAAGAGTCCCAGGAGGAACCTGAGCAGCCTGCGGGACCTCGGACAGGCTCGGTGCGCGTAACAGTAACAGAAAGCGCAGGAAGTACCACGATTGTGCGCACCGACCTGTTCGTTTATTCTCTCTCTGACCAGAAAGGGCTGGAACTCCATGAAAGCTTCGATGATTCATCAGCCGTACATACCCTTGACCTTACTGCAGGAGAGAAGGAGATAATAGCGATAGTGAACTCCCCGTACACTTTCAACGACCAGGCTCTGACCAGGATCGAGAGCCTCGAGCAGGTGCAGTTCGCATTCGAGGATGAAGACATGCTGTCGCCCTCGATGAGCGGGAAGAACAGCCTTACGGTCAGAGCCGACGAAGAAACGTCGGTCGAGATCAGCGTCAGGACGCTCGTATGCAGGATAGTCCTTGCCGAGGCAAGCAACAATCTCGGCAGCTATCAGAGGCTGGAGAACCCGCGGGTGTTCCTAAGGAACCTCAACCCGAAGGCAGACATCCTCCGGGAAAACGGATTCCGCCCGTCTGACAACATAGATGAAGGCCAGCGCTGCGCCCTCCCCTGCGACGTCGGCTTCTATACCCAGTATCCCGGAACCACCCTGCTCTGCTACCCGAACGAGACTCCTGAGAACATGCTGGGCAGCCCCAGGACAGAGCTGGTGCTGGAATGCGAGATAAGGGATACCACACGCCAGTTCACGGTCGAGTTGCCGCCTCTGAGCCGCGCCAGCGTCCATTCCGTAGCCATGACAGTCGACGAGGCTACGGAATACTCCTATAACATATACTAATGAAAATAAATGCTTATATTTGCGTTGATGTCAATCTCAGCTCAAATATCGCATGCGCCGTTGCGCCTCATAGGCAGGATGCCCCTCAAGGCGCATTACGCCAACGCCAGATTTCTTGCCTGGCTCATAGGTGACGTGATACGCTACCGCAGGGATGTCGTATCCTTCAACCTTGCCCGCTGCTTCCCCGAGAAGACTACCAGAGAGCTCAAGGAACTGCGCAAGGAAGCCTACAGGCACTTCGCCGACATCGTGGTGGAATCATTCTGGTTCGGAGCATGCAGGGACCCCAGGCGTCTGCACGACGCCAGAATAGTCGAGATTGCCAACCCTGAAGTCATCTCCGCGCTCTTCGAGTCATCGCCGAGCGTTGCCGTGCTCTACTCTCACTGCGGAAACTGGGAGCTCTACGGCGGCATCGAAAGCTACAACTACAGCGGCACTCCCATGCCCATAACAGAGCAGAACTTCAGCGTGGTGTACAAGCGCACCAACAGCAAGACGACGGACGAAGTGCTCAGGATGAACCGTTTCGCCCCGCTGAAAGACCGCGATGGATACAACGGCTACGTCGAGACCAGGGATCTCATCCGCTACGCCTTCACGCACAAGGCCGAGAAGAGGATATATAACATCAACACAGACCAGAGGCCCTATCAGGACTCCGGTGCGAACATACCCGTCAGGTTCCTCGGGCAGGACACCCAGACCATGACCGGCGCAGCCGCCATTGCAAGGAAGTTCGGCATGGCAGTGTGCTATCTGAGGATGGAAAGGAAGGAACGCGGCCATTACATCATGGAATACGTCCCGATATGCGCCAACGCAGCCGAATCCACAGTGGAGGCCATCATGACCCGGTATTACGAACTCCTCGAGGACGACATACGCAAGGATCCCGCGAACTATCTCTGGACACACAAACGTTTCAAATAGACTAAGTGCACAAGAAACTATATACAAAGGGTGCCGTCAGGCTCTCCGATGCAGAAGTGAGGCAGGCACAGCTGCACATTCTCGACTGCATTGACGAATTCTGCCGGAAGAATTCCATTCCCTACTCCCTGAGCAGCGGTTCCCTCATCGGAGCCGTGCGCCACAAGGGATTCATTCCCTGGGACGATGACATCGACATACTCATGCTAAGGAAGGACTACGACAAGTTTCTGGCAACGTTCAACGGCAACTACGAGAATCTCGAGACCCTCGACTACATTTCAGAGCCGGACTACTGCCAGCCATTTGCCAAGGTCATGGACATGGGGACACAGATAGTCTCAGGAGGGAACAGGATATTCTGCTACGGTGTGAACGTCGACGTCTTCCCGGTGGACGGGCATCCTGACGCCGGATCCACGCCCGAGTATTACAGGACCTTCATGGATCTTTTCAGGCAGCTCCACAAATCCTGTCCGCTCTACAGATATACGTCCAACCCTTTCGTGGCATTGAAGTTCCTGGTACGCAACATATTCCACAAGGGCAACAGGGAAGCTGCAGCAAAGATGGAGGAGATGCTGCGCTCGTACGACTTCGAGGCCTGCGAATATGCAGGAGAAGCAACCGGAGACTCTTATATGAAGGCTGTGATACCCAAGGAGGTATTCGAGTCCTTCGCCGACATGCCGTTCGAAGGCAGGAGCATCAGCTGCCTGACCGACTATCACAGGTATCTCTCGGCATACTACAACGACTACATGAAGTTCCCCCCGGTCGAGGAACAGAAGCCACAGCACAGGATCAAAGCCTACAGAATCAGCAGATGAGAATAGCCTACTGCATACACGCCCTGCACAATTGCGGCGGGACGGAGGGCGTCCTTGTCCGCAAGGCGAACTATCTTGCAGCGGTGAAAGGATGGGAGGTCTTCATAATCACCGCCCATCAGCACGGGCGGGCAAATGCATTTGCCGTGGATCCGGCAGTGAAGCTGATCGACCTTGACAGGAACGATTCTTCTCCGCTATGGCGTACCGGCTATATCCCGGCACTGGACCACTGCCTGAAGGCCATCAGGCCCGACATTGCCATAGCCGTCAACGGCAAGGCCATGTATGCATTTCCTCATTGTACCGACGGCAGCAGGAAGGTCGCGGAGTTCCATTTCCCGCGCGAGAAGTACATACTGAAATACGGTAAGAAACCTCTGGGAATGAAATACGCCGAGTTCCGCACAAGGCAGGTAGCCAGAACCGCAGCAAGGATGGATGCTTTCGTGGTCCTGACAAGGAAGGATCTTGAAGCCTGGCTGCCCGAAGTCCCGTGTGCGACCCAGATCTACAACCCCAATATCGAAACCGGCAACGCTCAATCACAGCTGAGCAACAAGGTCATGGTAGCCGCAGGCAGACTTTCCTTCGAGAAGAATTACCCTGACATGCTGGAAGTATGGGCAAGGGTCATCGAGAAGCATCCTGACTGGACATTGAAAATCTATGGCGACGGACCGGAAAGAGCATCCCTCGAGACTATGGTAGCACAAAGGTTCAAGGACGCAAACGTCAGGCTCATGGGGCGTACAGACAATGTCCCGGCGGCGCTGATGGAGAGTTCTGGGCTCCTTCTGACATCTAGATATGAAGGGCTCTCTCTGATTCTGGTGGAAGCTTCTTCATTAGGTGTACCGCCAATCAGCTATGACTGCCCGAAAGGCCCTGCAGAAATCATCGAGGACGGCACGAACGGCTATCTTGTCAAGCAGGGAGATGTGGAAGAAATGGCACGGAAGATATGCATGCTGATCGAAAACGAGGGACTGAGAAGAGAGATGGGCGCACAGGCCAAGATAAACTCTGAAAGATTCTCGATAGCGGCAATAATGAACCAGTGGGAAGAGCTCTTCAACGAGCTGATTCTCAGATAAAACTGATATTCGGATGAAGATACGCAAGTCGACGCCTTATCTCGAGGCCACTCACAAGCTGAAGGAGGCCATACAGAACACATTCGTATATAAGCAGAAAGGGAGCTGCCCTGCCTCTCCACGGAAGATGATCATTGCCTGCACTGACCGCAGGTTCTATGCCGGTGGAATGTGCGACCGCTTCAAGGGCATGGTATCCGCCTACGCCTGGGCAAAGGCCAACGGCTACGAATTCAGGATCAGCCACAGTTTCCCCTACGAGCTGCACGACTTCATCGACTGTGCCAGCTATGACTGGACGCTCAAGCAGGGCGAGATGAGTCCCTACGCCGCAGATGCGCGAATGCTCTATGCCCGCGGAGAAGGTACCGGCCGCCGCCTCACCGGATACAGGCCGGATGGCCGCCAGATCCACTATTTCGGCAACATGGACGTTGTGGAAAAGATCAACGCCACCTTCGGCACCGAATATGACTGGGGTACACTTTTCCGCGAACTGTTCAAGCCCGGAAAGGCTCTGCAGGAAGAAATCGGCCGTTTCACGCCTGACACACCTTACGTATCAGCCAGCTTCCGTTTCCAGCACCTTCTCGGTGACTTTGACGAAAAGCTTGCAAAGAAGATAAAGGACGCCGAGCAGAGGGACAGATACATCAGATGCTGTCTCGATGCCATACAGGAGATCAAGGCACTGAACCCCGGAAAGATGGTGCTGGTCGCGTCTGACAGCGGCACCTTCGTCGACGAGGCATTGAAGATTGACGGAGTGTTCGCCGTTCCCGGGCAGCGCGTACACATACAGTTCGACACCAACGCCAAGTCCAGCGCCTACCTCAAGACTTTTCTGGACTTCTACCTGCTTGCAGGTGCAGAGAAGCTCTACCGCGTATGCGCAGGAAAGATGTACGGCACTCAGTTCCCTTTATGTGCATCACGGATCAACAACAGGGAACTTGTAGATTTAAGATACGAACTGGATTAGTTCAGCTCAAAGCGTGACCTGGCACCAAGGATAGTCTCGAATCCCGTCTTGATGGCATCCCTGTAAGCCTGCACCATGTCGGGACTGATGTTCACATCGTTTATGCAGACCATCCTGCTGGTCGGATGGCAGAGGAACTCTGCAATCCTTGACGGAGTGTAGACAGCCATGGATATGTGCTTCTTGCTGATTCTCCTGTTCTCTGCATGACCGCGGAAAAGACTGTAATCAAGAAACAGGTATTGATTGAGATTCCTGGGGTCGCGCAGCCTGGTGATGCTTGCCTCTATGTCAGCCCCGGCCAGACGGCTCAGCTCCTCACAGTCGCTCTTCAGCATGGGGCTGCAGATATGCTGCGGCCTGATGAAGAACGCACAGCGCTTCCTGCCGGCATATTTCCGTGCCAGCCTGTCAGAGCCCTTCACTTGCATCCTGTACATGTTACGGGCGAACAGGTGGCTGGAAAAGCCCATCGTGAGCCTCCCACCTTGCGTGTAGAAGTCTGATGGTGAGCATGGCATTACGGGAAACATGTCGTCATTGAAATAGACGAACTGCTCGTCGAGCCCAGGAATACGATGCAGGAACATCTCTATCGCGGTGCTGTTGAATACAGGCAGGAACTCTGCGGGTATGATGTCTTCATGCAGGACAACATGCAGGTTCCCGCGATCCACCCACTCGGGCACCTGGCTCTCGCGCGCCACCACAAGATACACGTTGCGGACAAAGGGCATGTTGACCTCAATCCCACGCAGGAGATACTTCAGCGTGCCCCAGTCGCGGAAGCGCTTGGCAAGGACCTTCTTTCCCACAGCGTTCTCGTAGTCCTTCTGCCACAGGGGGTCCAGTCCATTGACGTATGTGATGACGACATCCATGCTATAGATATTTTGCTGTACAGGTCTTTCCTTGTTCTATCAGATTCTCCGGAGTTCCGGCAAAAACCACCTCACCTCCCTTGTCACCCGCATCGGGACCAAGGTCTATTATCCAGTCCGCGCTGCGTATTACGTCGGGGTTGTGCTCCACCACAACAAGGCTGTGCCCGGCGTCAAGCAGTGCGTCGAACGACTTCAGCAGCTTCTCCACATCGTAGAAATGCAGGCCGGTGGTAGGCTCGTCGAATATGAACAGTATCTTCTCGGCCTTGCGGCTGGATCGGCTGATGCTGAGGAAGTATGCGAGCTTGATGCGCTGGCTCTCGCCTCCGGAAAGGGTGCTGCTCCCCTGCCCGAGCTTTATGTAGCCCAGGCCGACGTCCTGAAGGGGCAGAAGCTTCTGCACTACTGACCTGGCTTCAGGCTCGGCTCCTTCTCCAAAGAACTTGATCGCCTCGTCGACGCTCATCTGCAGAATGTCGTCGATGTTCTTGCCGCGGTAGCGGACATCCAGCACTTCCGGCTTGAAGCGCTTGCCACCGCACTCCTCGCACACCATGGTCACGTCAGCCATGAACTGCATCTCTATGCGCACGACGCCCTCGCCCTGACATTCGGGGCAGCGGCCGCCATCGGCATTGAAGCTGAAGTAGTTAGGCCCGAAGCCGTTTATCTTCGCATATTGCTGCTGTGAGAGCAGCGAGCGTATGTCGTCGTAGGCCTTGAGGTAAGTCACCGCATTGGAGCGGGTGCTGCGGCCTATGGGATTCTGGTCAACATACTCCACGCGCTGGATACGGTCGAGATTGCCGGAAAGGCACTTGAACACTCCGGGCAGGTCACCCGAATCGTTAAGTTGCCGGTGCAGGGCCGGATAGAGTATGTCCCCCACCAGAGATGACTTTCCCGAACCGCTGACGCCGGTGACAACCGTCAAGACGCCAAGCGGGAACTGCACGTCCACGCCCTTTAGGTTGTGCTCATGCGCACCTTCGACCGTTATGCTGTACTGCCAGGGGCGCTTCACACGGGTGTAGCGATGCCTTGCACCCGACAGGTACTGCAGCGTCATGGAGCGCTCAAGGTCTGCCTGGGTGGCTCCGTATGCCGTGCCCTGGTAGATGACCTCTCCGCCGAATATTCCGGCCTTGGGACCCATGTCGATGAGCTGGTCGGCCGCGCGTATGATCTCCTCGTCGTGCTCCACCACGATCACGGTGTTGCCCAGGTCGCGCAGGCGCTTGAGGACGCTGATAAGGCGCTCAGTATCACGCGGATGCAGGCCGATACTGGGCTCGTCGAGAATATACATAGAGCCAACGAGCGAGCTGCCGAGGGCGGTCACGAGATTGATGCGCTGGCTCTCGCCGCCTGAAAGCGTGTTGCAGGTGCGGTTGAGCGTAAGGTAGCCGAGACCGACGTCCATTATGTACTGCAGGCGGCTGGTCACCTCGGCAAGAGGCTCCTCGACTATCTTCCTCTCATCCTCAGTCAGGCTGAGGTTCTTCATGAAGTCGATCAGCTGCTCGACGTTCATGCTGAGCAGCTCGTGTATGTTCCTGCCCCCTACGCGCACCCACAGGGCCTCCTTGCGAAGGCGACTGCCGTGGCAGTCACTGCATGTGGCGCGGCCGCTGAAGCGGCTGAGCATGTACTTGTACTGTATCTTGTAGCGCTGGGTCTCGACCCAGGCAAAGAATTCTTTTATGCCGACGATTCTTTTCGAATCGTCAGAATCGTTTGACGGGGGCTCTGCCCCCGTAACGGCTGCGCCGTTGTCGACTTTTGACGGGGGCTCTGCCCCCGTAACGCCCCCCGGCTCCCTTCGGTCGCTGTCCTTCGTGGCAGCGATAGGCGGCATGCCATCCCAGATCAGGTCGCGGGTCTTCTGCGGAAGCTCGCACCAGGGCTTGAATATGTCTATGCCGTAAAGGCCGGAGAGCTCGATGAGGTGGTCCTTGAACCAGCCCATCTTCTCGCCGCGCCAGCAGGCTATGCAGCCGTCGTAGATACTCTTCGTCTTGTCGGGGACAACGAGGTCCTCGCTGATGCCTATTATCTTGCCGAGGCCGCCACAGGTCGGGCATGCGCCAAGAGGGCTGTTGAAGCTGAACAGGAAGTCGTCGGGCTTGCGGAAAGTGATGCCGTCCAGCTCAAAACGGTTGCTGAACTCCCGGCGCACATCACCGCAGACAATGGCTATCCTGCCGTTACCCCGGCTGAAAGCATCGCCAAGGGATGACAGCATTCGGGTACGGTGCTGTTCAGGGTCGTCGGCCGTTGCACCAAGGCTTATGCGGTCGATGAGAAGCTCGGCATCCGAAGGGTACTCCGGCATCTGAAGGACGTCGTCAATCTTCACGGGGCCATTGGCGTAGAGGCGGTTGTAGCCATCTTCCTTGAGTGAAAGGAGCAGTTCGGTCCTGTCGTCGCGGCCGGCCCAGCCTAGATCGGCCAGGATGAAACAATGGGCGGCGCCGGTGAGCGAGTCAATGTAGTCCAGCACGTCACGGACCGAATCCGCATGGACTTCCCTGTCGGAAACGGGACTGTAGGTCTTGCCTATCCTCGCGAATATCAGGCGCAGGTAATCGTATATCTCAGTGGTGGTGGCGACTGTGGAACGAGGGTTCTTCGTACTCACCTTCTGCTCTATGGCAATTGCGGGCGGAATGCCGTCGATGGAATCGACGTCCGGCTTGCTCATGCGCCCAAGGAACTGGCGTGCGTAGGACGAGAGGCTCTCCGCAAAGCGGCGCTGCCCCTCGGCGAACAGGGTGTCGAAGGCCAGGGAGGACTTGCCACTACCTGAAAGGCCCGTTATGACAACGAGCCTTCCCCGAGGGATATCCAGGGATACATTCTTCAGATTGTTGACCCTGGAGCCTTTGATATGGATGGTTTCCTGCACTATGCTTCGGTGGGAGTTTCAGGTTCTTCGTCCTTGCCGCGGAGCTTGGCAACAAGGTCCTTGCCCCAGAGATACCAGACCGCGCCAAAGCAGAATCCAAGGAACATGAACGCTACGAGAATCTTGGCCTTGGAAGGTGCTGCGCGCTTCAAAGGAATGGTAGGCGGCTGAATCACAGCGCACACCGGAGTCTCCATCTGCACCTTGGCCTTGGCATTGTTGACCTGCTGGGCTGTAGTGTTGTAGACCTGATATTTCAGATTGGCCTCGTTCTGAAGGCGCTCACGCTCGATGAGCACACGCTGGAAGACGACGCCCTGATTGGCATCCACATACCTGGCATAACGCTGCTGGGCGTCGTAATATTCCTTCTGTGCCTGCTCATTGAGCTGCTGGTAGTATGCAAGGTCATGACGTGACTTCTCGGTACGGTAGTTCACGACGTACTTCTGAAGGTTGGCAACCACAAGTTGGCAGAGGTCTGCTGCAACCTTAGGATTCTGGGCGGTAGTTGCTATTGAGATAAGGTATGTCTTCTTGTCAACTGCGATGGAAATGCTCTCGCCAAGAGCCTTCACCATCTTGCCTTGTTCCAAAGTCAGGTGATAAGGGTCAACCTCAGAATGGCCTGATACTTCATCTTCCTTCTCCTTTCCGATGTTCTTCACCCAGCCAAGGACCTTGAACGGGAAACCTATTACGCTTGACCACCATGGCGACTTATTGTAGTTGAGAAGGTAGTCATACATGTCCGTCTTCACAGTATCTTTCTTCTCGACAAGGGTAACAGGCATGCTGAAGAGCTCGATCCTGAAAGGAACCGAGTTCACTATCTCAGGATAAAGATCGGGATACATGGCATCCGTCACAGTCATGTTGTTCAGATTGACGCCAGCCAGGGCGGCCAATGAGCTCATGCTGCTGCTTGACTTCTGTACGATTTCGGGGGCAAGCTCTGCGGATGCCGTATAAGTTCTGGGAATGCTGTAGCCTATGATGAGTCCAAGGACTGCTGCAATACCGACCCAGACAAGCAACTTCTTCCAATTGGAGAAAAGCTTCCTGACCAGGGCCATTATGTCTATCTCATTGTACTCCTCTTCCTCGTAGTATTCGTCGTATCTTTCTTCCATGGCTATTACTTGCTAAGAAGTGAAACAATTGTTGCAACCATCGTTGCCAGAGAAGCGCCGGAAGTACCCATAGAGAGGATTTCAGAAGTCGACATCTGTCTCCTGTCACGCTTAGTAGGAACGACTATCTCACAGCCGGGCTCGATCTTGGCGTTCATCTTGGTTCCCTTTGATACGTTGCCGTTCATGTAGATGATATATACCTTGCTGCGCTTTGCCCTCGAACCATAGCCACCGGCAGCATCGATATAATATGCCATGCCCTTGTTCGGCTGGTAGAGGACAGTGTTCGGATACATCACATCTCCCTGAATCCTTACTGTGCTGAGGAATTCAGGAACGATTATGCGGTCTCCATCCTTGAGAATGATGTCGTCAGCACAGCCAGGATCTGCAACGGCCTTTGCCAGGTCAATGCCAAGAGTGTACTGCCCAGCGAAATTAAGTTTGCTGACATCCACCGAATCACGGCCACCACCTTGTCTGACCATTCTGCGCGTGGCGGAGTTCAATGTAAGTTCTTCTTCTGTGGTGCGTCTTACCACAAGTCCACCTTTGAGATAAGCATGGTTCGTGACATTGCCTGCGCGCTTTATAACATCAGATATCCTCTCATCCTTGGTAAGAAGCACATAGCTGCCAGGAAAAGCGACCTCACCTTCGACAGAGACATGCTGAGGCGTTACGAAACCAGGACTGCGACGGATTGACACAACATCGTAAGGCTGAAGAATGAATCCACGGCCACTGCCCATTGCAAGACCATTTTCAAGAGAGAAAGTATAAGTGGTTCCCAATGTATCAGAAGGAGTCAGACTCATAGGGTCAATGTCCCTGCGGGCAACCTCGACGCGTGCGGCGGATGCACCATCAAGCAAGCCTCCTGCCTGAAGAATCAGGTCTTCGATGGTCGTATTCTCCGCGAACGGGAATTCCCCGGGATTTGCAACGAGGCCGTTGATTGTAAATGAACCTCTGGATTTAAGCTCATGTATACCGGAGATGACGACAACGTCATTCTTCCTGAGTGCGATGTCGGCATTGGTTCCCTTCAGCACGGCACCCAAGTCGAATGAGACTGTCTCAAGAGAAAGGTCAGCCATTTCGCGCATGATGATGGCACGGTCAAGGAAAGCATCCTCAGTAAGACCACCGGCACGCTCAACCAGCTGATTCACAGTCCTGATGTCAGAACCGAGCTGGAACATTCCGGGACGGAAAACGTGACCGCGTATCTCAATCCTGTTGGCAAAACGATCAAGGTTACTGCCTATTGTAACAACGTCTCCATCTTCCATGATGCATGACTTCATGCGGTCACTAGCCACGGTGAATATCTCCTGCTCGCTGCCAGTATTCCTTACAAGACGGATGTCATCCTTGTATGCATCGCCGGTGAAATCGCCTGCGTAGCCAATAAGGTCTGCAAGTGTCTCATTCTCGGTGAGTTCGTAGCTCATAGGACGACGGACACCACCGGTCACAGTCGCAATCTTGATGTAAGGCGGAATGAGCACTACATCACCTTCCTCAAGGCGGATGTCGGATTCTGAGTTACCGGTGAACAGATATCCATATACATCAACGGTGGCGAATTCCTTTCCGCCACGTATAACCTTGATGCCACGGAGCGAGCCAGTCTTGGTAACGCCGCCGGCACGATAGAGAGCATGGAAAACGGTTGAGAATGAAGAAAGGCGATATGTGCCAGGAACTGCGACCTCGCCCATCATGTTCACCTGAATAGAACGTATGTTGCCGAGTGTAAGACTGACCTCGGTCTGAGCTCCGTCTATGCTGGCGTACTTCGACCTGAGGACATTGCGGATCTTCGCCTGAGCCTCCTTGATAGTAAGTCCACTTAAATAGATGGGACCGACCTGGCTGATTGTGATGCGGCCCTCAGGAGATATGGTCTGGTTATATGTTGCCTCATTGTAGCCCCAGAGTTCAATTATCACCTGATCTCCAGGTCCAAGCTTGTAATTCTCCGGAGTAGCCATGTTCTCGTTAGGCTCGAACGTAAGAGACTTGCCATTGAAAACGTTATGCCCGTAGATCCGCGCGCTTGATGAGCTTGTGACATCAGAGGCCTCAGCGGTGAGCACGTCGGCAGCACCTGCAATCTTTGAGTCAGAAGCATCAGCCCTACGCTCACGCATTGCATGATTGACGGTCTGGTCAGCAACACTTACTGTTGTGCCGGCGCCTGCTTCAAGCTTGGCCTGAATGCGTTCTGCCTGAGCCTGAGTCACACCTTTGGCAAGGAGTTCAGCACCAATCTGCTTCTCACCCTTACCTGAGGCCATGCCACTCTTGATGTAGGCAATGACTTCCTCATCCTTCATCTGAGCCTGTCCCTCTACTGAGAAACCGCAGAGCAGCGCCAGCGAAATGGACATAATCAAAAATCTCTTCATATATATAACACTATTATGCATTAAACATACAAAGATAGCACTTTTTTCACACGCACACGTACGCGCAGAAGACAAAGCTCATCTTTTCTACAATTTTTAGAAAAATTTCAGCAGGTCACTTGCAGATTCAAAAAAAGTATCTATCTTTGCAATCGCTTTCAGGAAGCAACCAGCCTGGTGCGGTAGTTCAGCTGGTTAGAATGCCGGCCTGTCACGCCGGAGGTCGAGGGTTCGAGTCCCTTCCGCACCGCCACAAAATGCCTCTCACACACGTGAGGGGCATTTTTAGTATCCGAAGTATCCTACATCTTTCCTACATTTTCAAAAATGGCCCGGTTTGGCCCAGATGGGATATCTGGACATTCACTTGTTACGTGCGTAGATATTTT